>JAKAXP010000025.1 GCA_021816545.1 Bacteroidota bacterium | reverse complement strand
TCCGATCTCCGTGCCACAGGGGATTGGAACACTTGCCGTAGATCATCATGTTCTCCTCGTCGGTGAGCTCCGGGCGAAACATTCTGTGTGCGGCGCTGAACCGTTCTCTTCTCGTCAGGTAGATCATATCCGCTAAATTAATTGGTTGACCGGAAAAGGGACTAATTTGTTCAAAAATAATATATTTATCACTTCAACTAATGAAGGTTATGAATAATGGTCCTGGAGATATCCTGATAGCAGTTGCCCACCCCTCTGAGGAGGAGGCGGTAAGGAGGGCGGCACTGTCTGCAGGCTGCCGCTGTGAGGTCATCGTCACCGGTGTTGGTGGGGCCGCCATGTCATGGGCGCTGCAGAAGAGATTTTCACTGGCTTGGTTGCCCCGCAGCCAGGCCTCCGGAAAAGATTCTGCCGGGCATACAATATACTCCGATGCCGGACGTGCCGAATACTCCAATGAAGGACATACCGTATACTCCGATGGAGGACATACCTTATACTCCGGTGCCGGGAAGCAGCACCCCGTTTCGTTGCCTTCTGTTGTGATCGGGGCCGGTATTGCAGGCAGCTATGTTGATTCAATCATCCCCGGAACAGTTGTGGCAACTTCGTCCGACTGTTTTGCCGACATGGGTGTAGATGACAACGGTCATTTCATCCCCCTTTTCGGTGCCGGCCTTGCCGATGCCAACACTCCCCCCTTTAACGCCGGGCGCATCCCCTGCACCGGGAAATTCTTCGAAATTGCTTCCGGTCTCATACCGGCGGTAAGGGGTGCAACTGTCAATATGGCATCAGGCTCGCAGGCTGTCATTGACCGGATCATAAAAGCGTGGGATCCTGAGATAGAGACGATGGAGGGCGCCTGGCTGGCATACACCTGCGCCATGTCAGGCATACCGTGGATTTCGGTCAGGGCAGTCTCCAACAGGGTGGAACCCCGCAACCTGAAGAACTGGAACATACCCCTCGCCCTGCAGAACCTGGAGGAGAAAATGATTCAAATGCTTGAACTGATCGCCAAATCATGAAACTGACACTTGGTTTTTCACCGTGCCCCAATGATACGTTCATCTTTGAGGCCATGGTACACGGGAGGATAGATACGGAGGGGCTGGAGTTCGACTGGTTCCTGGCTGACGTTGAGGAGCTCAACCGCAAGGCTGTCGAAGGGAGCGTCGATATCACCAAGATGAGTTTTCACGCCTATGCACACACTGCAGAAAAATACCTGATCCTCGATTCAGGCAGTGCTCTCGGGCGAAGCAACGGCCCGCTGGTGATAAGCAAAAAAGAACTCCGACCCGGCGAACTTGATGATGCCCTGATTGCCATCCCTGGAAGCCTGACAACGGCCAATCTTCTCTTCAGCATCTTCTGGCCAAAAGCCACGCGCAAGCGCGAATACCTCTTCTCGGATATCCCCGGAGCAGTTCTCTCCGGTGAAGCTGATGCCGGACTGATAATACATGAGACCCGCTTCACTTACCGGGCGATGGGGCTCTCGATGGTTGCTGACACCGGTGCCATGTGGGAAGAGATGACCGGGCTACCCGTGCCACTGGGTTGCATCGTTGTCAACCGCAATATCGATCAAGCCACTGCGGAGAAAGTAGACAGGGCCATACGGCGAAGCATTGAATATGCCCGCACGAGCCCCGGGGAATCAGTTGAGTTCATCAGGAAACATGCCCGGGAAACCGATGCTGAGGTAACCCGCGAACACATAAAGCTTTATGTCAACGACTTCAGCCTGTCACTTGGTGAAGAGGGGCGAAGCGCCATTGAACGGCTCTTTTCCGAAGCACGGGACAGGGGAGTGACTGATCCACTCCCCGAAAGGATATTTCTCCGCTGAACAGGCCCGGAACCAAGGCATTTTAGTATCTTTACATGTAATTCTAATAATCTGACCACGTCATGAAATTTGAACTCCCCCCACTGAAGTATGAAGCAGGTGACCTCGCACCTCACCTGAGTGCAGAGACACTTGAGTTTCATCATGGCAAACATCATCTTGCCTATGTGAATAACCTCAATAACCTGCTCCCGGGTTCGGCCTTTGAGGAGGCCTCCCTGGAAACGATGATCCGCAAGGCTGAGGGCGGCATTTTCAATAACGCTGCACAGGTTTGGAATCACACTTTTTATTTTGCCTCGTTCTCTCCTGCAGGGAAGAGAACCCCGTCAGGGACAGTTGCAAAAGCCATTGATGCCGAGTACGGATCGTTTGACGGCTTCCGCGAAGCTTTCACCAAGGCTGCCACCACCCTCTTCGGGTCAGGATGGGCATGGCTCTGCATGAAGCCTGACGGTAGGCTCGCCATAACCCAGGAATCAAACGCCGGAAATCCCCTCAGGTCAGGCCTGGTGCCGCTTCTTACCTGTGATGTATGGGAACATGCCTACTATATCGACTTCAGAAACCGGCGCCCTGACTACATCAAGGCCTTCTGGGACCTGCTGGACTGGAAGGTTATAGGTGAGCGGTACGACGAAGCGCTTAAAAAATAATCAGTAAGAAAGCTGTCTTAAATGTGGGCAGCTTTTTTTTCAGGTACTGTCACCTTACTGCTGCATCAACTTCCGTATTCAGGTCAGACCTGGTGAGCGGCTGATCTGTTTAACGTTCCTGCCTGCAGGTGCTGATCGGTTTATTGTTCCTGCCTGCAGGTGCTATGACCTCCTTTACCGTCCTGCGTATTTCGCCCTTCTTTTTTCCATATCTTTGCGCAAAACTCCGACTATGAACCTCCGAAACCTTATTGAAAAGACAAGAACCTTCCGCCGGTTTGAAGATAACCATGAGATAACTGCAGATACACTGGCTTCCCTTGTCGACCTTGCCCGGCTTTCGGCTTCCGGCGCCAACCGCCAGCCGCTTAAATATATCCTTGTGACCGACAGGGCCCAGCGTGAAGCCCTTTACCCGTGCCTCGCATGGGCCGGATACCTCACCACCTGGGAAGGACCGGATCCAGGGGAGAGACCCACTGCATACATCGTGATCCTTGGCGACAAGGAGATATCGGAATCCTTTGGCATTGACCACGGTATTGCCGCACAGAGCATCATGCTCGGTGCAACCGAGGCAGGCCTTGGAGGCTGCATAATTGCCTCAATTAAGAAGGAGAGGCTGAGGACAGTGCTTGAAATCCCAAAACAGTACGAGATACTTCTGGTACTTGCCCTTGGCAAACCTGTGGAAAAGGTGGTATTGGAAACCATCAGCAACAACGACGTCAAATACTGGAGAGATGACAAAAGCGTTCACCACGTTCCCAAGAGGACGCTTGACGAGATCATTCTTCGCAGGTAAGTCTTCCGCGGCAATCCTGTTTTTACTCATTCAATGGCTCCTTCCGCTGCAGGCTGCATTTGCCCAGCAGTCAGGTCCCATCCTGTTCCACGGTGTCGTCTTTGATGCAGCCACCCGCGAGCCGCTCCCTGATGCCCACTGGATAGTCAGTGGCCGTTCTGCAGGCGCCGCTGACAGCAGGGGTATGTTCTCACTTTATGCACACAGGAATGACACTGTGACTTTCACCTGCATCGGCTACAGGCACTTCAACATGGCAGTCCGTGATACCCTGCGTGCTAGGGAATACACTGCAGGAATATATCTTACAGCTGACACCACCATGATACCGGCCGTGGTTGTAATTCCGCGGCTGGGCAACATTAGGGCAGAGATAATGTCGGAACGGCCATCCCGGAATCAGGAAGTTATTAATGCAACAAATAACCTCAGGATGGCTGTATACCAGGGACTTACAAATGCACCTGAACTTGGTGATCCGGCAACTAATTACGAGCTGCTAAGGCAGAAGCAGAGGACGGATGCCTACGAGAAGGGGCAGATACCCTCAAGCCAGATGGTGGGACTGAGCCCTCTTACGCTGATACCCTTGATTTACATGCTTGCCGTCGGTCCTCCTGAAGATCCCGAGCCTCCCGCCCCGCACATCTCCGCCAGGGAGATGGATTACCTGAGGCAGGTCAATGATTCGCTACTGCTGAGGCAGTAGCGAAGTCGGCAGTCGCCTGTCAGCAGTCGGCAGTTATATTAAGGATAACATATTGATTATCTGCCGAGAGCCGAGTGCCGAGAGCCGACTCTTAATCAGCCTTTTACAAAAATTGCCTTTATGATATGGCTTGCTATCTTCGGATTCTCCTTCAGCCTCCTGGTCGAGTAGCCGAACCACTTCTCCCCGAAGGGGACATATACCCTCATCACATGTCCGCCGTCAACAATGCTCTGGCGCAGCTTCGGGGTGACGCCGTAAAGCATCTGGAACTCGTACATGTTCTTTGGTACTCTGTATTTCTTTATAAGCTGATAGGCCCCCTCAATCAGAGGCTTGTCGTGAGTGGCTATACCGACATATATTTTATTCCTGAACATGAACTCGAGGTCCTCAAGATAATGCTGGTTTATTTCCTCGTACTTCTTGTATGCTATCTCGGCCGGCTCAATGTATATACCCTTGCAAAGGCGGTAGTTGGTGGGTATTTCCGGGGTGTTCATGTCAAGCATCTTCTCAAGGTCACTGTATGTCCTCTTCAGGTATGCCTGTATAACCAGCCCGACATTCTTCGGGAACTCAGCATGGAGGCGCCTGTAGAGCTCTATCTCCAGGTCAGTGCAGGGTGAGTCTTCCATGTCTATCCTGCAGAAGTTGTTGAAGGAGGCAGCCTTTGCCACTATCTCCCGCATGAGCGTGTAGCACACTTCCTTGTCAATCAGCAGGCCGAAGCTTGTAGGCTTGAGTGAGTAGTTGCCGTTGATACCCTGCTTCTGGGTCTCTTCTATAAGTTCAAGATACTCCTGCTTGTTGGCTTCAGCCTCATCAAGTGACTTGATGAATTCACCCAGCACGTCAAGGGTGACCCTGACACCCTGGGCATTCAGCTCTTTGGATACCCTCATGGCGTCAGCCATGGTTACGCCGGAGATGTAGGCGCGTGAAAAAATCCATATGAATTTCTTCGGAAAATACGGAAGAATGGAGGCAATGAACTTGTTGAACATCTTTGGATGGTTTAATTTTTGGCGCTCAAAGATATGAAAAAGGTTAATATCTGATAACCTGCCATAGTACTCTGTACCTGTTGTGCAACACCGGTTTGCCTGAAGAAAACTTCAGTCCCCTGCCGGCTGCGGGCACCCTCTGCCTGGATCCTTTATCCGGCAGCCGGTCACCCTCTATTTGAATGCTTTCTCGGGCAGCCCGTCACCCTTCAGTGACAGTCTGCTGAAGTAAGCAGGGACCTCACGTCCCATGAGTTTGTCAACATACAGTTTTGCAAGGTACTGTCCCAGCATGAATCCCTGTCCGCGCAGCCCGAGGAAGAGCCCCAGTTCCGGGTCAATGAACATCCTCGGTTCGGTATAGTATCCGCTCCAGAGCGACTGGAATCCGGCAGTTGCCAGCTCAGGAAGCCATGAGGTGAACACCTCGCAGACTATCTCCATGAACTCCTTGCTGTTAACCTTCAGGTTCCTTCCCGCCTCCGCGGGATCGGCTGCCGGTGAGGCACATCCGATTATCTGCCCCGTCTCGCCGAGCTGCTGGCCGTATACCGCAACAAATCCCTTGTAATTGCGCCGGTCTATAAGCATCGGCAGGGGAGTGTTGTTGGGTCCCATCATCGGGAGTCTTCTTGTAATGAAAGCCTGGTGACGGACTCCGTATGTTCCGGTAAAGATTCCCAGGCTGCGGGCGAACTCTTCTCCCTGGGCACCCATGGCATTGATGAAGACGGGTGTCTCATACTCCACATACTCACCCCGGTGGTTTTGCACTGTTACACTGTACTTCTTGCCGTTGAGGCTCACAGAAGTGACAGTGCTGTCCTCCTCCACTGTCCCCCCGGCCTTTATGCCGAGATGTCTTATCAGGTCAATCACCTTGCCCGGAGTGGCCTGCCAGCAGTCGTTGGTCACCAGTGCAGCCCTGTACCTCTCTTTCAGGTTCGGGTTGATGCCCGGGGCAATTTTCCGGGCATAATCTGCCGGAAAGACCATCTCACCGTCAGACCATGCCAGTGACGCCTCTAACTGGGCTATCATGGCATCATCATGGGCGAATGTCACATACTTTATCTCCCTGTAGTTTGTTTCACCGATCTTCTGAAGTTCCTTGAATATCTCATGATTATGCCGTGCAATATCAGACAGCTCCGGGACGCTGAAATTGGGCCTTCCCCCTGCTATATTGCGCCATGAGGACCCGCGGTCATGGTTTATCAGCACAGGCTTCATCCCGGCTTCTGCAAGATAACGCATCAGGGCGCTGCCGGTAATCCCTCCGCCGGAAACCAGTGCCCCGACTTTTACCCTCTTCCTTTCGCCCTGCGTGATTATCAGCTCAGGCTCATTCCGGGGATACAGCTCACCCATTGTGATCTGGTTGGATAGGGGAGCCCTGGGCGTGGCGTCGCCAACGATCTCAATGCCCATCGGGCGCAAGAGCATCGAAAGCCTCCTGATGCACCGCTTGCCGCGGCAAGGCCCCATCCCGAGACGGGTGGTGTGCTTTATTTCGTCAACTGAAATATACTTCCTGTCACCTATGACAGCCATTATCTCCTCCAGCTTCACATCCTCACAGTGGCAGACATACTCCTTCGACTCCATCCCGGCAGCGGGAGTGAAGGTGACAGGCATGGGATAGTTCTCCTTCGCGATGAATCCGCGCACAGCAACAATATCTTTCCCTTTTGGTGTGACAGCCCTGACTCTTGCGACATTTGTCTTGTTGGGTTTCATCATCACCTTCTCAATCAGCCCCTCGCCGATCTGTTTGCCGTTGTTGTCAACAAGCCAGACCTCTGCCCCCTCCTCAACGAAGTACTCCACGGGCAGGAAGAGCTGGTCCTTAGCAGGATTGTAGCCGAATATTGCCAGCCCCGGGCACTGGTATACGCACTTCAGGCATCCCGTGCACTTTTCAAAGTCTAGCGCCGGAACGGTGTCAGGCGATGCCTTTGTGATAGCTCCGTGCGGGCATGCAAACTGGCACGGGTTGCATGCGAAGCTGTAAAGACAGTCTATTATCACGAACGGCCTGGCGTACATCCTGGCTTCGTCAGGCATCCACGGCTCCTCGATTACCCGGGCCGGATGCTGCTGAGAATCAATGTATTCCTTTGAAAGAGAGAGGTATTCACTGTAGTTATTGCGAACGCCTATCTCCTGGATTATTTCCATTGCGGCCTGCTTGCCGCGAAGCACTGCCGTGGTTCCTTCGCCGATGCGCATTGCATCACCGGCTGCATGCACACTGGTGCCGAACACCTCGCGCCCCTTGATGAGAAGCTGGTTATCTGGAATCAGCCCGGTACAGATGTTAATTGCATCGATGCCTTCAATGACTTTTTCGGTTCCGGGTAATGGTGTGAAGTCGCGGCACTCTGCAATCACCGCTCCACAGATGCCGTCATCGGTTTTGTTGGGAATAGCCCTGACGAGCATGTGAGAAAGGATGACCGGGATACCCAGCCTCCTCACCCTGTTTGCCTGCACGGGGAATCCTCCCTCATAGGGCATTGCCTCGATGATGGCCTTTACCTTGGCGCCGGCCTGCATGAGCTGGTAGGAGGTGAGGTAACCGATGTTGCCGGCGCCAACTGTAAGTATGTTCCTGCCAAGGAGCGTCAGCTCCTGGTTCATCATCTTCTGTACTACAGCGGCTGTGTAAACACCGGGCAGATCATCGTTGCCGAATGCCGGCATGAAGGGAACGGCGCCGGTGGCTACGATCAGGTACTGTGCATCAACGTAAAATATCTCGCCGGTGCGCATATTCTTCGCGGCTATCCGCTGCCCCTCAAGGATATCCCAGATTGTGGAGTTGAGCATAATCCCTTCCTGCGATTCCCCGGCAAGGGTTTTAGCGATGTCAAAACCTCTCATGCCACCAAACCGCTGTTCCTTCTCAAAGAAGAAAAACTGGTGTGTCTGCATCAGGAACTGCCCCCCGATGTGGTCATTGCTGTCAATAACCAGGTTGGGCACCCCGTGACTTTTCAGCACCTCCCTGGCTGCCAGCCCGGCAGGACCTGCTCCTGCAATGGCAACGGTGGTACGGTATACTTTCCTTGCTGCCCCGTTTGACCTGACTGCAGTTGCCGAATGAAATCCTGCCGGGATCTCGGCAACCTCCCCCACACCGTCAACCGGGGTGATGCAGATACGCTTCACAACACCGTCAACGAGCATCTCGCAGGCACCGCACTTCCCAATACCGCACTCAAGGCTCCTGTTGCGGTTGTCGAGGCTGTGAGTGTGAACCGGGAAACCGGCCTGGTGCAGCGCGGCTGCTATGGTGAACCCCTTCATCCCACTAACTGTTCTTCCGTTGTAAACAAAGGCAGTCTCCTCCCTTGCCGGGATCTCAAGTATCGGGTGCTGTAATATTCCTGTCATCGGATTATTCTCTTTCACATTTTGATTCAACTTTCAAAAATAACCCCGACCACTGCCCCAATTCAATGACCTATATCAGAAGCATTCCATGATTTAATACATTTTTTTCCTTATTTTGAAAAAAAATACCACCGCTTGCAACCATTTCTCATCCGTTCTTGTCTTCTCAGTGTGCCCGTCTGATGATGAGTGAACAACATATCATTGATGGCTGTATCAGGCACAACAGGAAGGCGCAGCAGGCCCTCTGGAAACAGCATTCCGGATACCTGCTGGCCGTGTGCATGAGATATGCCACCGACAGGCCTGAGGCTGAAGATATGTTGCAGGAGGCCTTCATGAAGATCTTCTTCAGCATCGGCGAGTATTCGGGCACGGGTTCTTTCAGGGGATGGCTGAGAAAGGTGACGGTCAACACGGCAATAACGTACTGGCACCGAAACCTGAAGCACAGGCACCAGGTGGATATTGATGAATATGTAAGCACCGAAACGGGAACCGCGGGTTTCGAGGACGACTTTTGCAACGCCGAGGATCTGTATCGGGTCCTGGGCGAGCTGTCACCGGGCTACAGGATGGTCTTTAACCTCTACGCGATTGAGGGCTATATGCACCATGAGATAGCAGAGATGCTTGGGATAGATGTAAATACTTCAAAATCACAATACAGCAGGGCAAGGGCAATACTGAGGAAAAAGCTCGAGAATCTTGCAAGGATGAAAGGAAAATTTTTCTGAACAGGAGATGACCGAAGAGGAAAGGGATAACCGTCTTGAGAATCTCTTCCGGAAAAAGCTGGAAGAGAATGAGTTGGTGCCGGGTAGTGACCTGGCTGACCTCGTCATGGGCCGGCTCGGACGCCGTGAGTTCTTCCGCTTCAACCTTCTTCGCTTCAATATATATTACCTGACTGCTGCACTTGCCGCACTCACTGTGGCAGTGCTCATACTCATTCCCGACCCTGGCACAACGGCTGAAACCGACGGTCCCGGACTCCCGCAGGAGACAGTGACCGCAGTGCCTGCTAACGAAAAGGTGCCACAGGATGAATTGCCGGCAGCCAGGGATACCCTGAATGAAACTGACTCCACTTCAAAGCTTACCAAAGCTCCGGAAGGTATTTCAACCAACGGGTTAAGTTCTGAATCTGCGCCCGGCAGGGTCACAGACCGCGAACAGGCACTGACAAATAGCCGTCCGGTTGCCGAAACGGTGAGCGTCAGTACTGTCAGTAAGGTGAATGTAACCGGCCCTTCCGGCAGCGGAGGGATCGCTGAAGTTTCTTCCCTGGCAGCCCTGGCATTTGAAACCTCGGTTTCCTCGGGATGTGTTCCGCTGCACGTCAGTTTCGCGTGCAACGCGGAAGAATATAGCAGGATCTCCTGGAGCTTCGGTGATGGAGGGACTTCATCGCTGAAGAACCCGGATTATATATTTGACATACCGGGCACCTACAGGGTGACACTGACAGTCAATGACGAAAGGGGAAGGTCATCCTCGGCCAGTACCTTGATAGAGGTATGGAACAGGCCAAGGGCCTCCTTCGAGGTCAGGAAGGATGACCCGTGGGATGAAGGCGACAGGGTGGTGTTCGTGAACATGTCAGAAGGAGCCGTGGAATACCTCTGGGACTTTGGCGACGGAGTATTCTCGACACTTTCGGACCCGTCATACAGGTATGAACACATGGGCAACTATGATGTAACGCTTGTAGCGTGGTCCGCCGAAGGATGTGCTGACTCGCTGACTGTCAAGGACCTCTTTACCGACGGGGGGATGTACATCAGGTTCCCCAACGCCTTTGTTCCGGGCACCGGGGGTCCTACAGGCGGATACTACAATGCCCGCACTGATGAGGAGAGCACTGTATTCCACCCCGTTGCTTCGGGCATCGCTGAGTACAATCTAAAGATATACAGCAAGGCCGGACTGCTGGTTTTTGAGAGCAGTGATACTGAGCTTGGCTGGGACGGTTATTACAGGGGCGAGCTGTGTGCTCCGGGAGTCTACGTTTGGAAGGTACGCGGATCATACAGGAATGGCCGTACATTTATTATGGCAGGTGATGTGACGCTATTAAAATATTAATTGTCAGATATTTGAGGAGGGCATGTTGATATCTTGTCCATTGTATGGGCTGATTGTTCATATAATCTGATGTAACCTTCCTGAAGATTGGCCGTATAATTAGCTACTTTGTGTAACTAAAATCGGATCCGGTTTGCCATTAAGAGCTAAATATCTGACAGGTCTGCTTCTCACAGTCTCGCTGTTTGCGAATAGTCAGGACCCACAGTTCTCACAGTTCTATGCCAACCAGCTTTACCTGGCTCCGTCGTTTGCGGGAGCCACCGAAGACTACCGCCTGGCACTCAACTGGCGTAACCAGTGGCCCTCAATCCCGGGCGTTTTTCATACATACAGTGTTTCATTTGACAAGGCTGTGCCGAATTTCAATTCCGGCATCGGGATCCTTGCAACTTATGACGTGGCAGGATCAGGGGACCTGAGCACCACCAACCTGGGACTGCTGTATTCATATGATATCCAGCTGAATGATGAATGGCATCTCAGGCCGGGAGTTAACTTCAAGTTCACTTACCTGGGCCTTGACCTTACAAAACTCGTCTGGAACAGCCAGATCACAACAGGCGGCACACTGCCCCCGATCACACCTCCTCCGTTTGACAATGTGGCTGACATTGACTTTGCAGTATCAGGACTTGCATATAACCAAAAGATCTGGGGAGGATTCAATGTTGACCACCTGCTCAGACCAAAGACATCTTTCTGGGGTGATGATACCTCGGTACCTATCAAGGTTGATCTCTTTGGCGGATTCCAGATCATCAGCCGCGGAAGGCTGAAAAAGAAACTTGAGGAAGCTCTTTCGGTTGCTGCAAACGTGATGTTCCAGGCCGACTTCGTTCAGTCGGACGTGGGTGTCTATTATTACAAAAACCCCCTGGTGTTTGGTGTCTGGTACAGGGGCATTCCTTTTGCCACCTCGAATGATGTCTCGGCACAGGCCGGTGATGCAATAATAGGGATGATCGGTATCAAGACTGACCAGCTGAATATCGGGTTAAGCTACGATTTTACCGTATCAAACCTGATAACATCATCCGGCGGTGCATATGAGATATCACTGATCTACTCATTCAACTCATCGCAGGTCAAAAGAGGCGGAAGGATTCATGCAATTCCCTGCCCCGAGTTCTGATTCCGTCAACACTATCCATACCGCTTTTTCGTATTTAAAATTTATGTATGTTTGTGCAACAATTTGTTGAACCATAACCTAATTTCTGAGATGAATAAGAGATCTGTTGCAGGGAACACACTGATAATAGCAGTAATAATTGCCGCAGGAGCGCTTCTGGCAACCGGATGCGGCAAGAACAAGCCGGCCGGCACCGGTGAGTCCGCAGTAAGCAAGAATCACGGCGGGATAGCATACGTTGAGCTTGATACCGTTATCGCACGTTTTGATATGGCTAAGGATAAGGCTACCGAACTTGAGACCAAAACCAAGAATTCCGAGGCTGAACTTGCATCAAAGTCGCAGGCATTTGACCGTGATGTAAGGGACTTCCAGAACAAGGTGCAGAAGGGGCTTGTCACCAGGGCCACCGCAGCCGAGATGGAACAGACACTGCAGCAGCAGCAGCAGACACTGCTTGCAAGGCGTGACGAAATGGCATACAACCTTAACGAGGAATCACTTGTTGCACAGAGGCAGGTGCTGGAGTATATCAACCAGTATCTCTCGGAGTTCAACGCTGAACGCGGATACTCATTTATCCTTGCAAAACAGTTTCCCGGCCCGGTCCTTTACAGCGACACCACCCTGGATATTACGGTTGATGTTGTTGCCGGACTGAATGCAAAATACAATGCCGAAAAGGCAAAGAAATAAAAGTTATTTCTGAGACTTCTTCGAAGCCCGCTTCACCGCGGGCTTCGGTGTTTTTGACACTTTTCTTTCCCGCCTTATCTTGCGTTCCTGCTCAGGGGTGACAATGATGAACAGATCCTCGTCAGGCCGCTTCATCCTGTACTGTTCACGGGCATACTTCTCAAGGTTTTCGTTGCTTGTCCTCAGCTCATTGAGCTTGCGGCGGTCCTCCTCAATGCGGGCCATGTAGTACTCCTTTTCCTTCTCCAGCCTGTGGAGGGTTCTTATCTCGCGTACCCGCGAAATGAGATTGTTGGGATCAAGCAGGAAGATCCATACGAGGAATACAAGTATTGTAAGGATATACTTGTTCTTCATCCATGGCGGCATCCTTTCAAGCAGGGCGGCAAGGGTGAACCGCTGCCAGAAGTCGCCTTTCCCGTTGCTGCCGGGCCTCTCTTTCTCCTGTTCCGTCATCCTCCGCTCATCAGATAAATTACCTGCACGGTGTCACCGTCACGGATCATCTCCTCTCCGTAGCTGTCACGGTCAATGATTCGCCCGTTGACCTTAACTATCCTGAGTTTGAATGTATATCTCTTCATCTCAAGCAGTTTCTCAACGGTGATGCTGTCACCGTCAATTGTCATCGGTTCATTGTTGAGTGTGATCTCCATGCCTGCAAAGTTATCATGCTGATCGGGAATGGCAAATTAAAATAGGCAATAGGCAGGAGCCATTAGGCAGTAGTGTTGATAATGAATGACTGTTGTGCCCCGGAGGCCGGAAGGGTGCAGGAGACAGAAAGCATTGCAGGGTAGCGCCCCGCAAATCCTCATTTTTTCTCGTTTGGCAATCATTTGCATATTGATTATTATCATTTGATTGCGGATCTTTATTAACGATATTTGTATTTTAAACCGATAATTATTCAGGAACCGAATATGGACATCAGCGAACTCAAGGCGAAACACAGGCTGCTCAACAGGTGGAACTACAAATGGACACCTCTTGACAGGGGCTATACCGACAAAACACTCTATATCAACGTCGGCACTGCCGAGATAATGGAGAAGGATGTGCCTACCGAGATGAAGGAAAAATTCATCGGCGGAAAAGGCTATGGCCTCCGCTATCTATGGAATGCCACCAAACCTGATACCAAATGGGATGACCCCGAGAACGAGATAGTGATCTCCTCCGGCCCCATCGGCGGCATAACCCAATATTCCGGAACCGGCAAGTCACTGGTGGTTACAATCTCACCGCAGACTGACTCTGTGATGGACAGCAACGTGGGCGGCTTCTTTGGCCCCTTCCTGAAGTTTTCGGGCTTTGATGCGCTGGAGCTGCAGGGCAAGGCAGCCAGTGACGTCATCGTCTTCATTAACGGCGTTGACCACTTCGTTGAGATCTTCGAGGCCCCGGCCGAGGCACTGGACAGCCATGTCCTGGCTGAACAGCTCACAGACATGTTTGCTGAAAATGAATCAGACAGGAAAAACATTGGTATTGTCTCCACCGGCTCTGCCGCAGACCATTCGCTGATCGGCATGCTCAACTTCACTTTTTACGACAACAAGCGCAAGAAGATAAGGCTGAAGCAGGCCGGTCGCGGCGGCATCGGCACCGTCTTCCGCAACAAGAAGATCAAGGCAGTCGTCTGCAAGATTCCCGGCGTAAAGGGTAACCTCAACAACGTGGTTGACCTCGAAGCCATCCAAGAGCGCGGACGCCGCTTCAACCGCGAGATGCGCGAGCTTGACGACAAACAGTGTAAAATGCGTCAGATAGGTACTGCTCACCTGATGGAGATAATGGATGACCATGATCTTCTGCCTACTCATAATTACAAGTTCGGATCACACAAAGACGCACCCAGGATTGATTCCACCGTATGGAAATCCTTTTTTACCCAGAACATCCCTGACGGCTGCTGGATAGGCTGCAACATGGCATGTGCCAAGGCAATTGATGACTACGAGCTGACCACAGGACCCTACGCCGGTCATAAGGTTATCGTGGACGGCCCGGAGTACGAAACGGCTGCCGGCCTCGGTTCCAACGGCGGATTCTTTGACCCGCGCTATATAATCGAAACCAACTTCTACTGCGACACGTACGGTATCTGCACAATCACATGGGGAACCAGCCTGGCGTTCATCCAGGAGTGCTATGAAAACGGCATTCTCAACAAGGAACGCACCGGCGGCCTGGAGCTTACTTTCGGAAACATACCACCTGCATTGGAGCTTCTGCACCAGGTGTCTCGGGGCGAAGGCTTCGGCCTGATAGCCGGACAGGGCATACGCCGGATGAAAAAGATCTTTGCTGAAAAGGGCTGGGGCGACCTGCAGTTCATGAACGATATCGGCATGGAAAACAAAGGCCTCGAATACTCACAGTACATGTCGAAGGAGTCACTCGCCCAGCAAGGCGGATACGCCCTCACAAACAAGGGCCCGCAGCATGACGAGGCATGGCTCATCTTCATGGATATGGTCAACAACCAGATCCCGACATTCGAGAATAAGGCTGAAGCTCTTCATTACTTCCCGATGTTCCGCACATGGTTCGGCCTGGTGGGCCTGTGCAAGCTGCCGTGGAACGACGTGGAGCCGGAGACAAACGCCCAGACCGACGAGCCTGCAAAGGTGCCGGAGCATGTAGACAATTATGTCACCATCTACAAGTCTGTCACCGGAAGGGAGTTCGACAAGCACAGGCTCATTGAAGATTCCGAGAGGGTTTACAACTTCCAGAGGGTGTTCAACATTCGTCGCGGTTTCGGAAGGCGCAAGGATGATGACCAGCCCTATCGCGCATGCGGACCCGTCACCGTTGAAGAATA
>JAKAXP010000301.1 GCA_021816545.1 Bacteroidota bacterium | reverse complement strand
TCACAGCGATGTCATCAGGCAGTATGCCGTTCAGGTTGTAGAGCAGCTGACTGTCAGTGTCAAGATCATTGCGCGGAGTATCAAAATGGGCGCAGAAGAAGGAGGCATGCACACCTGTGTCTGTCCTGCCCGCACCGGTCACAGCGGTCTGTGATGCAAGAACAGTGCTCAGTGCCTTTGTCAGGACACCCTGAACGGTATGCTTACCGGGCTGTATCTGCCAGCCGTTGTATGCCGTGCCCCTGAAAGAGAGAAAAATGAAGTAGCGTGTCATGTATCGTTCAAAATGTAAAGATAGCTAAAGAACATTGCCGGGAAACCGGCTTTTGACTAAATTGCGCGGATCTTAAAACTGTGCAATAATGAGCGAACCGGTACTCAAAAGAGGCTTTGCAAGCGACAATAATTCAGGCGTCCACCCGGCAGTAATGAAGGAACTGCTGCGCGTCAACAGGGGACATGTGGTGGGTTACGGTGACGACCCGTTCACTGATACAGCCAAAGAGCTGATCAGGAAGGAACTGGGACCTGAAACAGAGGTATATTTTGTTTTCACCGGCACCGGCGCCAATGTGCTTGGACTGGCCGGTGTAATGAAGTCGTGGAACTCGGTGATCACCTCACACACGGCACACATCGAGACTGATGAGTGTGGCGCCCCGGAGAAGTTCACGGGAAGCAAGGTGCTGGCGGTTGACACCCCTGACGGGAAACTGAGGCCGGAGATGCTCACCAGGCATATGCACGGATTTGATTTTGAACACCACAGCCAGCCAAAGGTGATCTCTATTTCGCAGGCAACGGAGATGGGGACTGTTTACACTCCCTCCGAGGTGAAGGAACTGGCTGACTACGCACATGAACACGGTCTTCTGCTGCATATGGACGGCGCCCGCATCGCAAATGCCGCGGTGACCCTGGGTGTGCCCTTCAGGACATTCACAACCGACGCGGGTGTTGATATTCTGTCGTTTGGCGGGACAAAAAACGGCATGATGTACGGTGAGGCAGTGTGCTTCCTTAAACCGGGACTGTCTGAAGGATTCAAATACCTCAGGAAACAGGGGATGCAACTGGCATCCAAGATGCGTTTCATTGCAGCGCAGTATATTGCTTATCTCTCTGGCGGACTATGGAAGGAGTGTGCATCGCATTCAAACAGGATGGCACGTGAACTTCAAAAGAGACTGAAGGAAGTAAGCGGAATAAAAATTACCCAGAAGGTTGAGGCCAACGGTGTGTTCGTGATCATGCCGGGAAGGGTGGCCGCATTGCTCAGCAGGGAGTATTTCTTCTATCCCTGGAATGAACAGCTGTCTGAGTTCAGGCTGATGACAAGCTGGGACACAGCAATGGATGACGTGCAACAATTCGTTGAAAGACTTAAAGTTATAATGGCTGACGAGAAGTAGTACTTCAGCATCGGAGATTGACTGCTGAAGGCAGGCTGTGTCACCTGCATCAGCTCTCATTGCTTCCCGTCCAACCACATGCCCGGGCTCAGCAGCATGCTGTCGCCGTAGCTCAGGAACCGGTACCCCGAAGCGAGAGCATGATTGTATAGATCCCTCCACGATTCACCTGTGAAGGCTGCCACCAGGAGCAGAAGCGTGCTGCGGGGCTGATGGAAATTTGTCAGCAACCTGTCCACTATCCTGAACCGGTATCCCGGGACAATTATTATATCTGTTCGCGCCTCCAGCGTGTCTCTGCCACTCTTTTCCAGTGCAGCCAGCAGATTGTCAATCGCAACTTCAGGTTCAATTACACCCTCCCTTTCATAAGGCTCCCATTGTGAAACATACGGAATCCCCTGTTCCGGCCATCTTCCTTCGGAGAGGCTCAATCCGAGCCAGTAGAGGCTTTCGAGTGTCCTGACAGTGGTAGTGCCCACTGCGGTCGTTAACCTGCCTCTGAGGCGCAGCAAAGTCTGTTTTGAGACAAAAAAATGCTCACTGTGCATCAGGTGGTCAGAGATCAGCTCTGATTTGACGGGTCTGAATGTGCCTGCGCTGACATGAAGGGTAACTTCTGCCCGTTCAATTCCTGCCTCATCAAGGGCGCCGAGTAAGGCAGGTGTGAAATGGAGACCGGCGGTAGGGGCAGCTACCGACCCGTTTATGCGGGCATAGGTGGTCTGGTATGTTGAGGCGTCGCTCTCCTCATCATCCCTGTTGAGATAGGGAGGTATGGGCATGTGGCCAAGGCACTCAAGGACTTCTGCAAAGGTGAGGGTGCTCTCATTCCACCAGAACCTGACAGTGAAGGCATCACCGGCTGTTCCTGTCCGCTCTGCACTGAGAATGTATTCTCTCCCTTCATGGATAAACCGGGATTCCAGAATACCGCTTTTCCAGCGTTTGAGGTTGCCTACCAGGCACTTCCACTCAACCGGCCCTCCGGATGCCAGGTTCATTGAAAAATCTGCCGGACTATGTGGTTCAAGGCAGAATATTTCAATTGTTGCGCCGCTCTCCTTCCTGAAGATAAGCCGGGCCCGGATGACCCTGGTATTGTTGAATACAAGCAGGTTGTTGCGGTCGGCAAGAGCCGGGAACTCACTGAAAATATGATCGCTGATATTATGGCCGTCCCACAGCAGCAGCTTTGACCTGTCCCTTTCCGGAAGAGGGTATTTTGCAATCCTCTCCGGGGGCAGATCGTATGTGTAATCAGCTATCCTTATGTTTCCGAAGATCTTTTTCATTCTTTTCCTTGTGGGGGCACTGAATTATTCCCCGGGACCCGAAGCCTTACGATGCTTTTCCGGTCGGGCAAAAATAGCTAAATTTGAGATGAGTTGAAAAGCATGTAAGGTGAGCAGCAGCAGGATGAATACATCGGGAGGCAGGAGGGCCAGGGTACCAGGGGCAGGCAAGCCGGGCAGGTCAGTCATTCCCGGCAGGCCAGCCGATTCCGGCAGGTCCGCCAATTCCGGCAGGACAGCCAATTACACCAGGCCCTCCAGGGGGGCCGTGGCAGCCAGGGAGGTCGATCTTCACCTGCCGTCAGGCCATGCGGCTGCCGAAGCTCTTGAGCGCCAGCTTGCGCGGGTCAGGGGAGAACTCAACAGTGCAATCAGGGCAGGAGAGAAAGAGATGATTTTCATACACGGGGCAGGTAGCGGCAGGCTGAGGGAAGCACTGCGGGACATCATTGCAGCGGAGTATCCGTCATGCGCCTGCCATGATGCATC
>JAKAXP010000300.1 GCA_021816545.1 Bacteroidota bacterium | reverse complement strand
TTGGTTTTCCTTTTCGTGGCCCTTGTGACTTTCGTGTTCAAAAGGCCTGGACTGGAGAAGTTTATTGATTTCGTCCTCTTTTTCATATACTCCCTGCTTGCACTGGTGCTGGTGTTTACCAACATCCTTTCCGAACATGATGCACTGCATCTTAACCTTCTTTTCCTTGGGATAAATATCCTGATACCGGTGCTGTTCGGAATGCTGATTGCCGGCAGGAAGGCGGTGAAGCTTAGCAGGTTGACCCTGACAATATCATTATTGTGGATCCCGGTCTCATTGCTTGCAGGGCAGGGAATAAACCCGGCACTGATTCCGCTGGTTCTGATAATCATGGTCAGGCTCTTCAGCCATAGCGGCTTCGGGAAGTCGCTTTAACACTTATTTAACAACCTTTAACAAGGTTTTTTAATATCAGAAATGATCTTTGCAAAGCTTTTTTTGCAGAGTAAATCAATTAAAAATATATGGAACACACAACCGACATCAGGATTCTGAATGAGAAGATCGAGAAGGAGAGTGCCTTCGTTGATCTTGTCAGACAGGAGATTAACAAGGTTATTGTCGGACAGCGTCATCTCACCGACTCGCTGCTGATAGGACTGCTTTCAAACGGGCACATACTCCTTGAGGGGGTTCCCGGCCTGGCAAAGACTCTTGCAATCAAGACTCTCGCCTCTATTATTGACACGAAGTTCAGCAGGATACAGTTCACCCCTGACCTGCTTCCGGCTGACCTGATCGGTACAATGATTTACAGCCAGAAAAGGGAAGAGTTTGTGGTGCGCAAGGGTCCCATTTTCGCGAATTTCATTCTTGCCGATGAAATCAACCGTTCTCCGGCGAAGGTTCAGAGTGCACTTCTTGAAGCCATGCAGGAGAGACAGGTGACAATTGGTGAAACCACCTACAGGCTTGAAGAACCGTTCATGGTGCTTGCCACACAGAACCCCATTGAACAGGAGGGAACCTACCCGCTCCCCGAGGCACAGGTCGACAGGTTCATGCTCAAGGTCGTCATTACATACCCTGAAAAAGAGGAAGAGCGGATGATAATACGTGAGAACCTGGCCAGTGAGTTCCCCGTGGCCAAAACAATTCTTAAGCCTGAGGATATAGTCCGTGCCAGGAACGTTGTGCGGGAGGTCTATATTGACGAAAAGATAGAAAACTACATTCTTGACATTGTCTTCGCAACCCGTCAGCCTGATAAATATGGCCTTTCAAAGTTTACGCCACTTATTTCCTACGGTGCATCGCCGAGGGCAGGTATCAATCTTGCACTGGCTGCAAAGTCTTATGCCTTTATAAGGCGAAGGGGATTCGTCGTGCCTGAAGACGTTCGCGCACTCTGCGCAGACGTCCTGCGCCACAGGATCGGGCTGACATATGAGGCTGAGGCAGAGAATATCACTCAGGACCAGATCATTGCAGAGATACTTAACACAGTTGAGGTTCCGTAGGACGATGAAGAGATTGCTGTTGTCACTGAGTCTCCTGCTTCTGCTGATCCCCCTGAAGGCCCAGGAATTCCTAGGCCTTCCGGAAAAGAGCATCAGGACTGTCATGGCAAAGGATTTCCCGGGGCTGACACCCGACAATATGGTCAGGAACGACGTCTACCGGTACCTTAAGTATCACTCAGCCGAGGACAATGAGACCTGGCTGATATTCCTGGATGACAGGGACAGGTGCACGGGAGTAAGGATAACATACAGCAGCAATCAGTATGATTCAAAGATCAAAGAGCTGAATGAAAAGTACGATCCGGACAGGGATGGTATCTGGAGCTACAGGATGGGACGTGATATTATAAGTGTTAAAGTGCAGCGTGACGCATGGTTTTTCACAGTC
The DNA here is from genome assembly GCA_021816545.1 of Bacteroidota bacterium. Taxonomy (GTDB): domain Bacteria; phylum Bacteroidota; class Bacteroidia; order Bacteroidales; family VadinHA17; genus SR-FBR-E99. Next base: position 1,343 of record JAKAXP010000300.1, on the reverse strand, counting down.
ACGCATGTGAGAATGCAGCATATGTAATGAAGGTGGAAACTACAGAACTGTTAAAGAAGGTCAGGAAGATTGAAATAAGGTCGCGCGGGCTGACCCGTCAGATCTTTGCCGGTGAGTATCACAGCGCTTTCCGGGGCAGGGGTATGGCTTTCAGCGAGGTCCGCGAATACCAGTTCGGTGATGATATACGTAATATCGACTGGAATGTGACAGCCCGGCTCGGGCATCCTTATGTCAAGATCTTCGAGGAAGAACGGGAACTTACGGTCATGCTTCTTGTTGACGTGAGCCGCTCGGGCGATTTCGGCACGGTGGTATCCACAAAGCGGGAGATGATGACCGAGATAGCTGCTGTTCTAGCCTATTCCGTGATAGCGAACAATGACAAGGTGGGTCTGATGCTGTTCTCTGACAGGGTTGAGAAGTATATACCTCCCAAGAAGGGCAGAGCACACATGCTCAGGATCATACGCGAGTTGCTCAGCTTTGAGCCTGCAGGTTCCGGCACCTCTCTTTCGGAACCGCTCAGGTACCTGACAAACGTCCTCAGAAAAAGATGTACGGCTTTTGTCCTCTCCGATTTTATGGCTCCTCCGTTCACCGAAGCGCTACGCATCGCATCAGGCAAACATGACGTTGTAGCTTTGCGCATAAGCGACCGGCGCGAAAAGGAACTGCCGGATGTGGGATTCATGAAGGTCTTAAACCCGGAGTCCGGCAGGGAAATGTGGATTGACACTTCATCATCATCCGTCAGGAAAGAATATGCCGAATACTGGAGAAAACATGACCAGGCTGTCACTGCCGCATTTGTCAGCAGCGGAGTCGATGTGGCATCGATCAGCACGGGTGAGGACTATATCAAACCGCTCATCTCACTGTTCAAGCACAGGTAGGACCATGAGAAAGTTTTTCATAACGGTTTCGGCACTTCTTATTACAGGCCTGACACTGTCAGCCCAGGAGATCAGGGTCACATCCAGACCCGACACCTCAGCCATACTCATCGGTGACCAGACCGGATTCACTGTTACTGCCGAAATTCCTGCAGGTGTATCTGCCAAGCTCAGCAGTGCGGCAGACTCACTTGCAGGAAAAATAGTCATCCTCAGGAGAGATCCCCGTGATACCGCAGTCTCTGCAGACGGATCAATGAAAATCACCGACAGGTATCTTATAACATCATTTGATTCAGGATCATACGCCATCCCGCCGTTTTACGCCGAGGTTGCATCAGGCGACAGTCTTCTGAAGTATTTTTCAGATTACTCCTTCCTTGACGTAATCCGCCCGGATGTTGCCCCGCAGGATACAACTGATGTAATTTATGATATTATACCCCC
>JAKAXP010000299.1 GCA_021816545.1 Bacteroidota bacterium | reverse complement strand
ACAGTACAGCCGCAGCCACAGCCAGGTCAATTGCCGGGTCACTCACCTTGAGCCCGCCTGCAATATTCAGGAAGACATCCTTCACCCCAAGCCTGAATCCTGCTCTCTTTTCCAGTACGGCAAGCAGCATGTTAAGGCGCCTGGTGTCAAAGCCGGTGGAACTTCGCTGCGGTGTGCCATAGACGGCGCTGCTCACAAGTGACTGCGTCTCGATAAGGAAAGGTCTCACCCCGTCAACGGTGGCGGCTATCGTCACCCCGCTTGCCGGGTCGCGGTCACGGCGTATGAACAGCTCGGAGGGATCGGTCACCTCGCGCAGCCCTTTTGAACCCATCTCGAAGATGCCTATCTCCGCGGTAGACCCGAACCGGTTCTTCACCGGCCTCAGTATCCTGAACACATAGTTGCCGTCGCCCTCAAACTGCAGCACCACGTCCACAATATGTTCAAGCACCTTCGGCCCTGCCAGGGTACCGTCCTTGGTTATGTGACCTATAAGTATTACCGGCACCCCTGATTCCTTGGCATAGCGAAGCATCATGGCCGCGCACTCGCGGACCTGTGTAACGCTCCCCGCAGATGACTCGAGCATGGATGAGCTGAGTGTCTGTATGGAATCAATTATCAGCAGTTCCGGCATGATTGCCCCTGCCTGTGTCAGGACGCTCTCGGGTTCTGTTTCGTTGTAGATGAAACACCTGTCGTTCTTTCCCTCGAGGCGTTTTGCCCTGAGCTTCACCTGGCTCTCACTCTCCTCACCGGAGACATACAGGACCGTTCTGCCCTGTGTTGCAAGTGCTATCTGCAGTGCGAGGGTTGATTTGCCTATTCCCGGTTCTCCTCCCATGAGTATCAGAGAACCCTTTACCATCCCTCCGCCGAGGATGCGGTCCACCTCACTTATACCCGAAGCAATACGGTCATTTTCATTGGCTTCGATACCGGAGAGCAGCTCCGGCTTTCGCCTTGCGGCATCCCTCTTCACCGCTGACGCCGGAGTGGCAGCGATTATCTCTTCGCGGTAGCTGTTCCACTCATGGCATGCCGGACAGTGTCCGATCCACTTGGGTGACTCTGCGCCGCAGTTCTGGCACACATAGACAGATTTATTCTTCGCCATGGGAAAAGGAATATGCAACAACCAAATTTACAAAAAGAAAAGGTATCAGCCCTGCTTTTCAGTAACCACTGACGAGAGCACCTTTCCTCCCTTCTTTCCGAAGAGCGCATAAAGCGAAATGGCACCGGCAATTGCGATGAGTATCATCTGCGACTCGTGCTCAAGGGTGGCATATGCGAGGCCCTCCTCAAGAGGGATGGCATAGGCTACAAGCATCCCGCGCGATACGATCCAGTGAAAGGCTCCGAGTCCGCTCTGCACCGGTGCGGCCATGCCGAAGCTGCCTATTACCAGAATGAACATTGTAGCTCCGACACCCAGGTGCGATGTGGATTCAAGACAGAGCAACGGGAAGTAGGACATGAAGAAATATGCAACCCACAGCAGCATGGTGAGAAAAGCAAACTCCCACCTGCGCTTCAGCCTGGCTATTGATTTGAGTCCTGAAAAGAGGCCGTCGGAAAATGAGTACATTCTTTTGAACAGAGGATTGACTGACAGCCTCTCCCTGAGCATGAAGAACATTACAATTGCCGTAACAATGAGGAGTACAACGATCACCGTTATTATAGTGGCAGAACCGAGTGAAGAGGTGAGCTTCCTTTCCGCCGGCATGAATACGTTTTCTGAGAGGAAGCTTCCGGTTGCGGTGGTACCGGCGGCCAGTGTGGCGCCGAGTATTACAAGCACCGTAAGTATGTCAATTGTGCGTTCCACCAGCATTGTTCCCACCAGCTTGTCAAACGGGATATTCTCCTTCCTTGAAAGGGCGGCACACTTGGAGACTTCGCCCAGCCTGGGGAACAGCATGTTTGCAAAATAGCCTGCCACCACGGCATGGTAAGCATGGGTGACCGTGGGTTTATATCCCAGGGGCTCAATGAGCAGTGTCCACCGGCGTGCCCTGATTAAAAAGCTGAGAAGGGAAAAGATAATGGCTGGCACAAGCCACCAGTAGTTCGCCTTGCGAAGCACATCCCAGAGATCTCCGAAGTCAATTCCGCGGAATGACAGCCAAAGGAGTACTGCCGCCAGTGAAAGGAACAGCACTGCCTTTATTAATTGCTTAAAACCCTCTTTCAACTGTCAGATAATTTTGTTGGTGGCTGTATCTGGAAAAATGATCCGTGGCTGAAATGAAACGGCCTCTTCTGGTGTGATGCAGGCAAAGGCCATGATAATGACCACGTCACCCACGGCTACCTTTCTTGCTGCCGGGCCGTTGAGGCAGATTTCACCTGAACCCCTCTGCCCCTTGATTACATATGTTACAAGTCTTTCGCCGTTGTTCCTGTCAAGAACATGCACTTTTTCATGTTCTATCAGGCCTGCTGCGTCCATCAGGTCTTCATCGATAGTGACGCTGCCCACATAGTTCAGATCAGCACCGGTGACGGTGACATTATGTATTTTTGATTTGAGTACTTCTATTGTCATGTTGTGATTAAAGATTGCTTTCTGACGGTGCAAAGATAACTATCCTTTGTTTTACCGCAACCCGATCGCTATATTGTCAATCAGCCTGATTTCACCTGCCCACAGGGCAATGCATCCGTAATAGTTCTTTTCGGGGGACATCTCAATGACCGCCCGTACCGGCAACAGTGTGCCTTCCTCAACTATCTCGAAATATTCAAGCCTGAAGTCGGGTATCATGTTAATCCGGTCAGCCACGAAATCCTTTATTTCGTTTATTTCATAATCAGATATCATTGCTGCCGCTGCAATTAGGGTCCGGTAGATCTCGCCGGCCCTTTCCCGGTGCTGTGAGAGCAGTCTGCGGTTACGGCTGCTCATTGCAAGCCCGTCATGTTCCCTGACTATGGGGCATGCGATAATCTCTGTCCTCGGGTATTCACGTCTTGCCAGTTCCCTGATTATTGTCAGCTGCTGGAAGTCCTTCTGTCCGAAGAAGGCACATGACGGCCTGATAATGTCAAACAGGCGCGAGACTACCTGTGCCACACCGTTGAAGTGGCCTGGCCTGTGGACCCCTTCCATCACTTTGTCAAGGTTGCCGAAGTCAAACTGCCGGGTGTCTGGCTCAGGGTAAATCTCCTCCACTGACGGAACGAAGACGAAGTCGTTTTCC
>JAKAXP010000298.1 GCA_021816545.1 Bacteroidota bacterium | reverse complement strand
CATCGGGGCAACCGGTGTAATCGTTGCGTCAGGATACGGAACGATGAGTATCCTTGCAGTTGTCACAACCGGGGGATGGTCGCCGTTGACCCGGTCATGGGGTCCGCCCGGGATTGAAGGATCATCGTATGGATTGCAATAGTTCCAGTTCCGGAGAGTCACTTCAAAGTACTGGCCTATCAGCTTGTCATTCGCTACAAAGATGACATCTGACCATACCCCTGAACCGGTTACCGGACCAGTAAGGGTAATGATATTGTCTGTGTAGGGGAAAGTCCTGCTTCTGCCATCAACAGTCACAGGAAGGCCTGTCATGGTATTGTCTGTTCCGTAAATCCACTGAATCCAACGTGTGCTTACATTGGGATTGTCATTCTCCTGGGGAGGCACGCAGTTGAACTGCGTCAGGTCCTGGAAACGGACGTTGGCGCTGTTGCCGAAACAGATCGGGTAAACCAGTGGGTTGATATGCATACGCCCACCGTTGTGGTCATCGTCATCCCATACTGTCACTATCTGTTCCTGCGATGAGGAGGTGCAGAGAACACCGTTGACCACCAGGGTGGCCTGCGGATGGTAGTTGCAGACATTGCCTGCCGATGTATATGTGTTAATGGCGGTTGCCTCAAACACCCCCGGCGATGTTTCAACCGCAGGAACTGTCTGAACCGTACCGTTATTCCAGTCAAAGCGTATGCTGACCGGGTAGCCGTCATCATTCACACCCGTATAGCTTACCGTCCAGGTGGCTGTCACCGGTGAACAGAGCTTGTCAGGAGTGATGTTGTTAGCCTTCGAGAGAATGGAACAGTTCTGCCCGGTGGCACTCAACGACAATAACAGAGAAATGATATATAGGATCCATTTCTTCATGAACCATTTGACTACATACCCTCGCCGGTCTGTAATGCAAATTGTTAAACGGCGCTTCAGGCCCCGGGGTTGCAATTTGAAGTTATTTTTTCATCCGCCCCCTTTATAAAATCTTTTCACCCTGTGACCTGAAATTGATATTCTCTTTATGAATTGGTTGCCAAATTCGCAGCGCAAACTGGTTCGCCATTTCACTTCATTAAGCTTAACTTTGTTACTGTGAAAAAGTAAGAACAGATGAACGGAAATGTGACGGAAACGCCTGACGGGATGTTTAAGCATATTTATCCATATCTTCTTGTAATACTGATCATTGGCCTTGCAACTCTGGTCTGCCTCCCGCTGTCCACTCCGCAGAGTTATCACATCGTTTCGTTCATACTGCTCTTCGCGGTAGCGCTGCTGGCTGTCTTCCTGGGAATCGGACCCGTACTGCTGGCCTCGACCATGAGTGCCGTTGCGTGGAATTATTTCTTTATTCCTCCATTTCACACATTCCATATTGCAAGGACAGAAGACAGGCTGATGTTCATCTCGTTTTTCATCATTGCTCTTCTCAACGGCATCCTCACCAACCGGATCAGGCGGCAGGAAAGGGCTGTACGCGACAGGGAGATCCAGACGAACGCATTGTTCCAGCTTACCGGAGGACTGTCAAAAGCACGGGGTACAGATGAAGTCATCAGGGTTGCAACCAATCATTTCAGAAAACATTTCGGGGCTAAGGCACTCTTTTTTATTCATGATGAAAATGAGAATCCCGGACAGGTCCGCAGGGTTGGTGATGGATTTCCTGATGATCCTGATCCCAAAATAGCAGAGTGGGTTTATTCAAACCGGAAAAAAGCCGGGAAATTTACCGGCAATCTGAATGATGCACCACTGACTTATTATCCCCTTACAGGGGCCAGGATCAATCCCGGAGTTGTTGTCTTTAAGATCGGCGAAGAGAGTTACAGGGATAAGGATGAATTCTGGGATACCTACTGTACCCATATTGCCAATGCACTGGAGCGGGAATTTCTTGATGAGATGGCAATAAAGGCCAGGGTTCTCGATGAATCTGACAGGTTTTACGGAACTCTTTTCAACCTTGTCTCCCATGAGTTCAGGATACCTATTGCCACAATCATGGGGGCGACAGACACCCTTATGTTCTCTGAAACATCAGCACAGAACCGGGAGGCTCTTTCAGGTGAAATCTTCAAGGCTGCGGCCAGGCTGAACCATATGACGGAAAACCTCCTGAATATGTCACGCATTGAGAGCGGCAGGATTTCTTTGCGTCTCGACTGGTACGATGTCAATGACCTCTTTCACAGGGTCACCAAAAACCTGAAGCAGGAACTCCAGCAATTCAGGCTTATCACTTCAATTCCGGAGGAAATGCCGCTTGTAAGAATTGATTTTGCCCTAATGGAACACGTCCTGATCAACCTCCTGCTTAATTCATCACAGCACTCCCCGCAGGGATCAGACCTGAAGATTGCGGCTTCGCACGAAAACGGGAACCTGGTCGTCAGGGTCTCTGACAGCGGGCCCGGATTCCCGGGAAAATCGCTCCCTCTGCTCTTTGACAAGTTCTTCCGTGTGGAGGGATCACCCGCCGGGGGCCTGGGACTCGGACTTTCAATCGTGAAGGGAATTGTGGATGTCCACAGAGGGACCGTCAAAGCAGAAAACCTTGAGACCGGAGGTGCTATGTTCACAGTTGCCATTCCCTCTGAACTGCCGGATATGAATCATTTGGATCTAGCAAAATGACAGACAACAAAACAATCCTGATAATTGATGATGAGGTGCAGATCCGCAGACTGCTGGAGATATCTCTGTCAACCTACGGGTTCAGCACCCTCTTTGCAGCTACAGGAAAGGAGGGCCTGGTGGCGGCCGCAACCCACAGCCCGTCACTTGTGATACTTGACCTCGGATTACCTGATATGGACGGTATGAAGCTGTTGCAAACACTGAGGGAGTGGTACACAAAACCTGTTATTGTACTGTCTGTACGCAACTCCGAGGATGATATAATCAGTGCCCTTGACGGAGGGGCAAATGATTACCTGACAAAACCGTTCCGCAGCGGAGAACTGGTAGCCAGGATAAGGGCAGCAATAAGACTCAGCGAAGAAAAGAAGGACAGCCCGATGCTGGAGTTCGGTTCACTTTCAATAGACCTCCTTAATCATGTCGTTCGCCGCGACGGTGAGATAGTAAAACTCACAACCACGGAGTACTCACTGCTCACCCTGCTGGCAAAAAACAGCGGCCGGGTCCTTACACATCAGTTCATATTAAAAGAGATCTGGGGATACGGATACCTTGAACAAACCCAGTACCTCA
>JAKAXP010000297.1 GCA_021816545.1 Bacteroidota bacterium | reverse complement strand
TGCTCCGCAAGAAACTGCACAAGCTGGGCGTGCATGAGGGATTCACGGCAGTATACAGTCCGGAGGTTGTTGACAAGAGCCTTATTGTGCGAGGCTCCAAGGAGAGCAACAAAGCCTCAAGTGTGGGGACCATGTCATATATGCCGGCAGCTTTCGGAATTGCATGCGCATCGGTGGTCATCAGGGACCTGGCCGGTATAACGCCTGCATCCGCCTGACAGTCTGTGCCTGAATGGTCATCAGGGACCTGGCCGGTATTACTTCGGCATCAACCTGACTGCCGGCCCGGGGAATCTGAGGCAGATTTAGTCCTTTTTCAGAACTCCCTTTGAAGTCGGCATATCATATCCGGGCGGCGGGCTGAGCCTGGTGTTCAGGATAAGCGTGTCACCCTCAAAACTGCACCTTGCTCTTATATGATGAGGGCTCTCGATATACCTTATAATCATCTCAAGAGTACTGTCAGAGGTCCATTCGTAGCCCGCGGCAATGAGATGTGATGCCGGGCTGCCCGGCCTGCTTATGAGGCTGGGGCCTGCAAGACCGGTCATGGATTCAATCAATCTGCCCCTGCCAGCTGCTATCAGGTGCTTCTGACCGGCTGTCTCCATCTCCACCATGCAGGTATCGCCATCAAACGATGCTGAGAAATAACCCTGGTTTTGTCCGGGATCACCGAATACAAACTTCTTTCCCGACAACTCACCGGCAAGAGGAGAGTCAGGCTTATCCGCCGGTACAGGCAGTGCAAGTGCGGCAAGCCTTTCTTTCAGCCTTGCCAGCGACTCCCTGTCTCCTGGTAGCCGGGCGTCCTTCATGGCAGGAAGTATATAATCCCAGACCAGGTTGATCTCATCCTGCATGTCAGGTGACTCGCAGGTGATTGCCACAACGGCATCCTTTTCCGGCATGATTATAATGTACTGTCCGAATGCACCGTCTGCCCTGAATGCATTGTTGCGGCTGCGCCAGAACTGGTAGCAGTATCCCTGCATCCAGTCGCTCTTGGCCTTGACCTCAGGCAATGCATCCGGCGCCTGGTCTATCTTGAAGGAGGTTGCCTCCTCCACCCATTCAGCCGGTATCACCTGCTTCCCGTTCCACATCCCCTTCTGCAGGTACAGCTGGCCAAACTTAGCCATGTCTTCGGTCTTTATCCTGAGCCCCCAACCGCCGGAATTGATACCTTCAGGGCTCTCTTCCCAGTCATATCCGTCAATACCCAGTGGCTCAAAGAGACGAGGCCGGAGGTAATCGGCAATCTTTTCTCCTGTTACTTTCTGTACAATGGCAGAGAGCATGAAGGTGGCCATGGAGTTGTATAAAAACTCAGTACCAGGCTCTTTCAGCACGGGTGTTGCGAGGAAGTCCCGTACCCACTGCTGTGATGATGAAGTGATCCTGCCGGTGGGATCAGGCGCCTGGCCGGCTGACATTGTAAGCAGGTCCCTGACCCGCATCTGTGCCAGGAAGGGAGAAACTGTGTCAGGGAGCTGACCGGGGAAGAATGATACCACTTTGTCATCAACAGTCAGCAGCTTTTCTGTAACAGCAAAGCCGACTGCTGTTGAGGTGAAGCTTTTGCTTGTGGAATAGAGGGTGTGCCTGAGGTCTGGCCTGTACGGGGCCCACCAGCCCTCTGCAATAACCTTTCCGTGACGCAGGATCATTATACTGTGAAACTCATGCCTGTCAGCAGCGGCAGAGTCAAGAAAAGTCAGCAGCTCTGCCGAAGATACCCCTTCAGCTTCAGGAGTGCTGCGGGGCAGGGAAGAGGCGGCAGGTTTGCTGTTTTTACATCCGCCGGATACCGTAAGGAGTAAAAGGAGTAAAAAGGCCGGAATGGCTCGCAATGTTTTCATGGGGAATTGTTTATTGTTGAACCTGAAAGGAAATCTATACCCAAAAATATAACAATAAATCAATCTGCCGGCCCTTTTGCCCGCAGCCCCGGTACAGCTCCGGTTCAGGCATAAAAAAAGCCTGCCATGCATGACTCCCCCCGGTGTCAGTGGCATGACAGGCCGGCCGGTTCATGATATCCCCGTTTCCCCCGGTGAGAATATCTTCCCAGCCTGCCGGCTTATATTCCCCGTTCCCCTCCTGGAGAATATCCTGCCGGTTTGCCGGATCTGTAAAGATCCGGCTAAAAGGTCAAAAGAAGTATGGCTGCATGGCAGCCGGCAGGTCAACCTGGCTCACGGCCTGTTGCCCTGCGGGGCTACGCTCTCCTTCTTCTTTTCCGTCACCTCCTTTGCGGTGTACCCCAGCTTCTCAATTGACCTCTTTAGCGATTCATTATTGTTTTTGTCCCTCTGGTACTGAACTGTCACCTCTTTGGTTGGGAGATCACATTTCACATCCTTCACCCCCTTTTCATAGGGTACATTTTTCATGATTGTGTTGACACAGTTCTGACAGTCAATGCTTGTGGTAAATTTGACTGTAGTGAGCTCCTTATTGTTTTTCTCCTGCGCGCTGAGTGTGAAGGAGGAAAAGAAAAAGAACGCGATTGCAGTGATAAGCAAATTTGTTTTCATTGTATTTACGAAATTATGTTGTTTTTAGTTTTCCGGACGATCAAGAGCAAACCTGAATCCGGCATAAAGCTTCCTGCCGTGCACCGGGCCCCAGATCATTGATCCGTCAAAATACGGACCGAACGGATCATCTGCAGCAATGATTGCCTCATGCTGTCTTGAGCCGGTTATGTTTTCGGCGCCCAGGTAGAAACTCCATTTTTTAAAGTATCTGGTGACCTGTGCATTCATTACCGGGTAGGCGAGGAAATAGTCATGCCTCATGTAGGGTTCCGGGTTGGACATCGTTGAGGGAATCCTGCCCGGGCCGTTGTACTGGAGAGTATAGTCGAACTGCCACTTCCTCATCCGGCTTGTGTAGGAAGCGGTAAGAAGTCCCTTGTAACGTGACGAGAGAGGCTTTTCACGAAGCTCACCTCCAATGGTCTGCCATACATCATTCCACCTCCAGGCGGCAGTTATGTCGAGCCCGGTCACAGGTTGTATCTGGGCTTCAATCTGGATTACGTTGGAGTAAGATTTACCATCGAGGTTGTAGAATGAGACCCGGTCTATGTCAGAGTCGAGATCGGTCACTATCTGTTTCACGAAGCCGGTTCTGTAGGCCTCACCGGTTATCCTCAGCTCCCTTCCTCCTAACTGTACATATCCCGTAAGGCTCAGACCGGCATTCCATGCCAGA
>JAKAXP010000296.1 GCA_021816545.1 Bacteroidota bacterium | reverse complement strand
GGATTGTCATAATACATGCTGACACGATAGTTGGGAACGGCAGGATCATTACTGCCAGCGGTGCAGCGGCAAACAACAACACGGTTGCAAATGCCGGCGCCGGTGGCGGCGGGGCGGGGGGATCAGTGATAATCAGTACAAGGTATTTCTCCTCGGCACCGGTACTTTCCGCTGACGGCGGGAAGGGTGGCAACAGTGTCAACCAGAACGGCGCGGGCGGTGGTGGCGGCGGTGGTCTTATCTGGACCACGGGAGCGTTTCCCGGAACTGCGACTGTTGCCGGCGGGCAGGGAGGAACACACAGTGGTGGTGATCCGAACCGTGACGGTTTTGTCGGGCTAATCCGCAACAACCTTAACCTTCCCCTGAACGGATTCCTCTTCAATGAGATTTACGTAGCCCACAACCAGAACCAGCTTGACTCAATATGCGAGGGAATGGTACCCCCGAAGCTCACCGGCACACGCCCGGCAGGTGGCAGCGGAACCTACACCTACCAGTGGCAGAAAAGCTATAACAACAGCACCTGGTCAGATGTGCCCGGAACATCAATTGACTATACTCCTGCAACCACGGAGGCAGCCACACTCTGGTTCAGGAGGGTTGTAAGTGACGGCGCCGGCATCATTGACCGGAGCCTGCCGGTTCAGATAATCGTACACCCCCGTATTACCGGAAACCTGGTAGGTACAGACACCACGCTCTGCTACAACATGAATCCCGAGGAGCTTTACCCGCTTAACTCAGGGCCGTCGGGCGGCAACGGGCTATTCTTCTACCAGTGGGAGCAGAGCGCGGACAACGTTACGTGGAGCAATGCTGCCGGCACCGGCAATGCCGCAAAATATGATCCCCAGTCACTCACTGCAACAATGCACTACCAGAGGGTGGTCAGCTCGGGAGCCTGCACTGATGTAAGTTCTCCGGTTACGGTTACGATACTGCCGGCCATTACAGGCAACAGTGTCACCGCTGATCAGACAATCTGTGAGGGTACTCTCTTCAGCAACCTCTCGGGCAGTACCCCCGGCGGCGGAGCAGCTCCGTCATTCACCTACCAGTGGATGAGCAGTCCTGACAATGCCAACTGGTCAGCCGCGGCAGGCACAAACAGCGGAATAAACTATGATCCGCAAAATGACGCACCGTCAACAACATACTACAGGCGCACCGTTTACAGCGGCCCGTTCAACACGTGCCAGTCGGTAAGCAACACTGTGACCCTGATATGTCATCCTGCAATCACCAACAACGTAATTGCTGCTGATCAGACTATATGCGAGGCTACGGCGCCCGCAACCATTGACGGCACTGTTCCGGCGAACGGCGCCGGGGCCGGCACCTATGTATACCAGTGGATGAGCAGCACCAACGGTGTCACCTTCAGTAATATAACCGGCGCCGCCTCGGAAGACCTCCCAGGCACACCGCTGACATCCGCGATCTGGTACAGGCGCGTTGTTACATCCTCTGCCTGCACCAGCACAAGCAACAACGTCCATATTACTGTTAACCCCCGCATAACAGGATTTGACATAAGCCTCCCCGCACTGGATCATGATACAATCGTTACAGGGACGGCGCCAGGCCTCCTTTCCGGTACTCCCGGCGGCGGTCTCGGGACATTCACCTATGCATGGGCTTCTTCAACGGATAATGTGAACTTCACCACTGTTTCATCAACTGCCGCTTCATACCAGCCTGGCACTCTCACGGCAACTACATGGTTCCGCAGAACCGTCACTTCCGGTGCATGCACCGAGACTTCAGTGTTCAGGATAACCGTCCTGCCGCAGATAACCGGCAACACAGTAGCCGCTGACCAGACTGTCTGCAACACCCAGGCACCTGCTGCACTGACCGGCGGCACTCTGGGAGGCGGTGACGGCAAATTCCGCTACCTGTGGGAGAGTAAGGATTCACAGTCTCCTGGCTGGATCACCGCATCAGGCACGAACAATTCAGCCGGCTACCAGCCATCACTCCTCAATGAAACCACACAGTTCAGAAGAAATGTTTTCTCCGGTGAGAACAACTGCTGTGTATCCGTATCGGCACCGGTGACTGTATCTGTTGACATCATGCCGGTAAATATCAGTGCAGGAGAGGACAGAACTCTGCTTCCGTACCAGTTTGCCGCTGTACTTGAAGGAACATTTGATGGTACCGGAACCTCTGAATGGAGCTATGATTCTGGCAGCGGGAAAGCGGAGCCGTTATTTTCGGCAGCAGATCAGAAGGTGACCGAAGTCAGGAAGCTTGAGTTCGGTAACAACACCTTTATTTTCTCCGTTTCGAACGGCAAATGTGTCGCTCCTGAAGTAAAAGTGACACTTACAGTTCCCGAACTGACAATACCCCAGGGAGTCACTCCGAACAATGACGGAATAAATGACTACTTCAATATAGAAGGCCTCGAGTTCACACGAAATGAACTTGTGATTATAAATACTGCAGGCGCAGTGGTTTACAGGGCTGATAATTACCGCAGCAATGATCCCCTGGGTGCCTGGACAGGTCTTGACCTGAATGGCAGGGAGGTGCCTGAAGGGACATATTATTACCTGCTGACAATCAACGGTGCGCAGGATTTGGATGTTCCTGATTATACGGCCAATATAAGCGGTTTTCTAATTCTCAGGAGATAAGATGAAGAGAAGCATATACATATCAGTTCTCTTTTTCCTTGCTCTGACTCTCAGGGTTAATGCCCAGCAGGTACCAATCACCAGCCAGTATCTTACGAACGGCCTTGTGATTAATCCCGCCTATGCAGGAACCCGCGAGGCCCTGAGTGCCAATCTCTCATACAGGAAGCAGTGGGCCCGCATCAGCGGAGCACCTCAGTTTCAGACACTGTCTCTGCACAGTCCGGTAAACAAAAAGGAAAAGGTTTCGCTTGGCCTGATGGCTGACTACCTGACATACGGTGTGACGAAAGATGTCGGTATCTACGCTTTCTATTCGTATGCCGTCAGGGTAGGCAAAGGGAGGCTGTCAATGGGTATGAAGGGCGGGTTTGACCTCAGCAACACCAACTACAACAAGTTGCAGTTTCCTGACGGGAATCCTGCGGATCCTCTCCTTTCAGGAGATATGAAATACACACTTCCCAATATGGGACTTGGTTTCTATTATTATACCGATAAATTCTTTGCAGGGCTGTCTGTCCCGTCAATTCTGACATACCGGAGAGACGAGACTGATGAATTCAGGGTGAGTCCTGATTACACC
>JAKAXP010000295.1 GCA_021816545.1 Bacteroidota bacterium | reverse complement strand
GGTTAAAATCAATGTCGATATGAAGGTCAGTCAGGATCTCGATATCGGTTCCGAAATGTACGCCTCCCAGGTTCCGCACCACAACCTGGTTCGGATGGAACCCTACAGCTGCTATTGACCTGTCAGTGAGTGCTTCGGTGCCGCCAAGCAGCCAGAAATCATTGCCTGCTGTCACCGAATCAGCACCGGTTGTAAAGAGGAAGTCACCACCGATGTTTACAGTAAGTTTTTCGGAAGGTGAGGAATAGGAGCTGAACCAGGCCCTGGCTGCATAGTTATGGTTGAAGCTGAAAGGGGAATCCGGGTCTTCGGGACCGAAAACTGACCTTACAGTGCCTGTCCTCAGTGCGCCCCTGGCCAGTTTTGTGACTGAAAGCGATACGCCGGAGGTAACTCCATTGTCAGGATAATGCTTTTTATCAAGTGTGTTGGCCTGGTATGTATAGTTAAGTTTCAGGTAATCATAGGAAATTCCTGTTATCCCGGTTGAGGTGAGATAGTCAGGCGTAAGGTGCTGGTTTTCAAACGAGATTGACAGGGTCATCAGGTGGTTTAGACTCAGACGTTTACTCAGGGCCAGGCCGGTTTCGAAATTCTGGCTCAGCATGGGTCCTGTTTCATTCCTCAGTTGTATCAGGGGCAACCGTGTGTTGTCAGAGAAGAAATAGGTTTCCATTCCGAACTTCTGACTCTTGTCAAGGAACTGGATGGCACTGGCCCTGAAACGGTAATACTGACCTATATAAGAATCGATATTGATAACCGAACTTCTGGTGATCAGGTCTCTTACCGAGAGGCTGACCACAGCACCGGCACTGAGTGCCGGGTCATAGTGAAGCGATCCGTAGAGCATTGCCTTCGGGCGTTCGATGCAGTCAATCTCAAGTGTTAGCCTGTCTCCTTCAGGGATGATCCTGTACTTGACTTTTTCGAACCAGTTTTTCCCGAAGAGGAGTTCTATTCTCTCCTCTATCAGGTTCCTGTCAACCTTCCGGCCCGGGCTTATGTCAAGAACGCCAATGATCTGGTCGGCGCTTATGATACTGTTACCTGTCACCCTGATGCTGTCAAAGATGTAAAAGTCAACAACAGGCAGAGGCTTTACAGGCTCACGGGGCCCGAACGAGTCAAGGGAATCGGCCAGCCTTCTTAAAACATCCCTGTAGTTCTGTGCTTCACGGTAACCCCTGGAAATAATTGTATCAACGTTGTTAAACGACAGGGTTCCGATCTCATTTAGCTCCGGTTCAATCAGGATATCTGTCTGCCGTTTCTGTTCCTCGTAGTCAGCCAGACTGCTCAGGAATCCGATCTGTTTCAGTATTCCGTATGCTGTTCCAAGGTCCTTTTCCTTATAGCCCCTGAAGCTGACGTATGAGCCTATTACTATTTCAGCACCCATTTCGCGCAGTTCGGTTACTGCGAAATTGCGCACGACCCCGCCGTCGACGAGCACTGCCGTGTCAGTCCTTACGGGTGTGAAAACGGAGGGGATGGCCATACTTGCCCTGATTGCGTCAGGAAGGTAACCGCTCCGGAAGACCACCTTTTTACTTGTGACCACGTCCGTGGCAAGGCAAAGATATGGAATGGGCAACTTCGAGAAATCTGTTATAGTCGCTGCAGGCCAGAAATAGTGATTCAGCCCGCTTTCTATCTGCTGTCCGCTGATCATGCCGGAAGGGATCTTGATGGCATTCCTGGTGATAGGCAGGGCGATAAGGCTGTTATGAAAGTGCTTCTTTTCAAGAAAGATGATCTTGTTTTCAGGAATTCTGTCAGACAGGGCATAGTCCCAGTCGAAATTCCGGAACATCATGGCGATGCTGTCCGGGGTATATCCCATTGCATACAATGCTCCCACAATGCTTCCCATGCTGACGCCGGTAATATAGTCCGGTTTCAGCCCTTCCTCCTCCATGACCTTTATGACCCCCAGGTGGGCCAGACCCTTGGCCCCTCCGCCGCTCAGGGCCAGTCCCAGTCTGGGCCTGACCAGTACTTTTGGAGCAACTGCTGACGAATCGGTTATAGGCGTTGCCCCTGTTTCCTGCGCTGCCAGAGGTTGCGGCAGAGTGGCAAGGACGACCATCAACGGAATGATGGATGACTTCACTGTAAGGTTCCAAATCATTTCCCCGTTCATACCCCCTGGTTAAGAACCCTGATTGATGAAGGTAAGACTTTTCTGTAACATGGGGGGGCATTTTATCCATTATATGTAACTTCGGCGGGTGAAAAACGCGGAAAAAGGAAGCATAAAATGGTTCCCTACCTCCCGAAAGGAGATGGAAGCTCTTGGATGGGAGAGGGCTGATGTCATCCTCTTTACGGGAGATGCCTATATTGACCATCCGTCGTTCGGTGCGGCGGTAATTGCCCGCGTACTTGAAGCATCGGGAATGAAGGTGGCGGTGGTGCCACAGCCAAACTGGCGCGATGACCTTCGCGACTTCGCCAAACTTGGAGAGCCCCGTTATTTCTTTGCTGTCACTGCCGGAAACATGGACTCAATGGTCAATCATTACACCGCCGCCAGGAGGCTTCGTTCAGATGATGCGTACACCCCGGGCGGAGCAGCAGGATTCAGGCCTGACTATGCCACAATTGTTTACACCGGCATCCTTAAAAAAATGTTTCCTTCAGTCCCTGTAGTAACCGGTGGCATTGAGGCTTCCATGAGGCGGCTGATGCATTATGATTACTGGAAGGATAAGCTTGAACCCTCAATACTTGTTTCCAGCGGCGCTGACCTTCTCATTTACGGTATGGCTGAGAGGACTGTTACTGAGCTGGCACACAGGATGCTGGCAGGGGAGAGCCTGAAAGAGATTCATGACCTGCCTCAGTCTGCCTATGTGATAAGAACCGGTACGCCGGTTGCACCTTTCCCAGGTGCGAAGGACAGGGCACTGAGACCATGCCAGGAGGCAGTCGCATCCAAAAAAGCATATGCCGAAAACTTCGTCCTTTTTGAAAAGACAAGCAACAGCATGAGGCCAGTAAGGCTCACCGAACAGTGTGGAGAGCTTACGGTGATTGTTAATCCTCCGCTTCCTCCGGCATCGGAAGCCGAGACTGATGCCATTTACGATCTTCCGTTCAATTATGCACCCCACCCGAGGTATGAAAAGAAGGGACCGATCCCGGCATGGGAGATGATAAAATTCTCAGTGAACATACACCGAGGCTGTTTCGGTGGATGCAGCTTCTGCGCCATAGCTGCCCACCAGGG
>JAKAXP010000294.1 GCA_021816545.1 Bacteroidota bacterium | reverse complement strand
CATCTTGAGCTGGCTGACTGTTGCATTCTGGGCTTCGTCAAGTATGACGAAGCAGCTCTCCAGTGTGCGCCCTCTCATGAATGCAAGCGGAGCGATCTGCACCGTCCCGTCCTCAATCCACTGTTCCAGTTTGCGGAACGGTATCATGTCATGCAGGGCATCATAGAGCGGCTGGAGATAAGGGTCAAGTTTATCCTTCATGTCGCCAGGAAGAAACCCGAGCCTCTCGCCTGCCTCCACCGCAGGACGGGTAAGGACAATCTTCTTGACCTCATGGTTTTTCAGCGCCCTCACTGCCAGGGCAATGGCGGTATATGTTTTCCCTGTTCCGGCAGGCCCTTCGGCAATCATAAGGTCACTGGCAGCATACTCCCTGACAAGCTGCAACTGGTTGACCGTCCGTGCCCTTATCGGCCTTCCGCTGGTACCGAATACAAGTGCATCCTCGAACTCACCGCCCGAGGCAGAGCGCATATGATCATCATCAAGGAGAAGCCTTTCAAGATCACCCTCCTCAATCCTGTTGTAACGCCTGTAATACTCTATGAGTTCAGTCATCCTCAGGACAAATGCGGAGACCTCTTCAGCCTCACCTACACATTTGATCTCGTTTCCCCTGGCAATCAGCCTGACCTTCGGGAAATACCCCTGAATCTGATCAAGGAGCCTGTTGTTGGGCCCAAGCATGACCATGGGATCTATCCCGTCAAGCAAAATAACCTGTTCCGTCATCTGCCTCTCTTCTCCAGCTCTTTCTAAATAATTATCTCTAAGTTAATTAGGACCGTGACCGTTTTTGTACATCCTGTCTACCGCAAAGTAAGTTTATTTTTTGCAGAAGACTATCTTTGCTGTAACAATTTTGGGATGCCGTTTATCACGCATGCCACCCATTTGCAGAACATTTTCAGGATGCCGCTTATTACGCTGACCACCGAGTGGAGGGAAGATGATTTCTTCAACGGGATACTCAGGGGCAAACTAGCCTCCGGGTGCCCGGGTGCCGTAATTGTTAACAACGCAGGTGGCATTCCGCCCCTCAATATCATGCACGGCGCCTTTGTGGTAAGAAACACATTCAGCCACTATCCCGAAGGAACGATCCACCTGATATTCGTCAGCAGCGAGGGCCCGGTTGATAACCCGCATCTCCTTGTCAGGGCGCATAACCACTGGTTTGTGGGAGCCAATAACGGCATGTTCAACCTGATCCTGAACTCGGAACCTGACCTGGTTATAAGCCTCAGAAATGATGACGGCGCTGACGAGATAACGCTGTTCGCAAGAACTGCAGCGGCAATCGCCGACGGCAAGGCTCCGGAGAGCCTGGGGAAACGTATCTCCTCCGTATCCGAAAAAGTGCCGCTTAGGGCTACTATAGACAGGAATGTGATTATAGGTAGCGTCATATTCATTGACTCCTACGGGAATGCAATTACCAATATCACCCGTGAAATCTTCTCAAGGGTGTTTGAGGGCAGGGATTACAGGATACTTATCAAGAGCAACAACTACTTTACGGAAAAAATAAGGATGTATTACAGGGAAGAGCCTGTGGGTGAAATCGTTACCCGCTTCAACTCCCTTGACCTGCTCGAACTTTCAATCAACGGAGCGAACCTTTGCCAGCTCTTTTCTGTCGATACAGGAGACGCTGTGAGGGTTGAAGCCCGCAACCACGACCGCGAAACCGGCGGCCTCTTTTAAAACTTCAATAAATGAGAGAAAAAGCAATAAGGGAATTTACCAGGCTGCTCGATATCATGGATGAGCTCCGGGCAAAATGCCCCTGGGACATGAAACAGACGAACCAGACACTCAGGAAACTGACTATTGAAGAGACCTATGAACTGGCTGATGCCATACTTCAGGATGACAATGACTCAATAAAAAAAGAACTGGGCGACCTTATGCTTCACGTGGCATTCTATGCCAAGATAGGGTCGGAAAAGGATCTGTTTGACATGGGTGATGTGCTTGAAAGCATCAATAACAAGCTGGTATACCGCCACCCTCACGTATTTGGCGATGTAAACGTCACACGGGGGGCGCGTGAGGTTGAGGAGAACTGGGAAAAGCTTAAAATGACCGAACACGCTGAATACAAGCCTGTGCTTTCAGGTGTGCCGTCTTCCCTCCCTGCAACGGTAAAAGCCAACAGAATCCAGGAGAAGGTAAGGGGTGTGGGATTCGACTGGGACACCAGGGAGCAGATATGGGACAAGGTTACCGAGGAGCTTGACGAGCTGAAACAGGAGATTGCCTCCGGTAGAAAGATTGATATAGAATCAGAGCTGGGCGATCTCTTCTTTACTCTCATCAATGCCGCAAGACTCTATGAGATAGATCCGGAGTCTGCCCTGGAGAAGACAAACCGAAAATTTATAAGCAGGTTCGGTTACCTTGAGCAGATGACACTGGCCAAAGGGCGGTCGCTGCGTGACATGACCCTTGATGAGATGAATGAGCTGTGGGAGGAGGCAAAACAGTTTGACAAACCGCTATAGAAGGAATCCTGTCAGCGGCTGAACCTGTAGCTCAGCATCTGGTATATCACCTTTGCTGCCATGAAGTCAGGAGCCTTGTTTGTTTCCGAAGGACATAGTTCCACAACATCGAATCCCACCACATTGCGTCTGCTGAAGACCTCGCGCAGGAAGAACATAAGTTCCCGGTAATCAGGCCCTCCTGGTTCCGGTGTGCCGGTTGAAGGCATCACAGAAGGGTCAAACACATCGAGATCCACAGTGATGTATACATTGTCAGAGAGCAGGCTCAGAGCCCTGGTATACAAATTCTTGTCACTGTACAGTTCGTGTGCATAGAAAATCCTTTTCCTGTCGACGAACGGCAGTTCCTCTGCAGCCATACTGCGGATGCCAACCTGCACCAGCGGAGCATACTCCTTCGCCCTTGCAGCGGCACACGCGTGGTTAAGATGTGACCCTTCGTAAACCGGTCTCAGGTCGGAATGAGCGTCAAGCTGCAATATGGTGAGGTTTGTGAATGCCTCTGAGGCTGCCCGGAATGCTCCGATGCTGACCGTATGGTTACCGCCAATCACAACAGGAAACCTTTTCTCACTGAAAAGACGGGATACGGTCCCGTATACCGCTTCGGTCAATACCCCGGGATCATCCCCTGACACAAGAGGCGGCAATGTATGTATACCGTGAAGGTGCGCCTCGGTTCCTGTCTCAATATCATAGAACTCAAGCGCAGGTGATGCCTCCAGG
>JAKAXP010000293.1 GCA_021816545.1 Bacteroidota bacterium | reverse complement strand
TGTGATTCTATACTGTGTCATAAAATTGGTGGTAACTTGTTTATAGGGGTAAGAAAGGTAGCTGTTATCTATAGAATTTGGATGTTATTGTGGAGGTGGGGGTGAATGATATAAGAGGTGTTTTTTACATTCATGGACGGCTATCATAACAGCAGGAGATTGCAAGTTGAAAAAGTGCCTGCTGGTTTCGCTTGTTGGCTTCCTATAAATTACCGGCTGCCGTTTGGCTTATGATATTCTGCTTTGACCCAATCCGGTTTAACTGGTGATGCATCGCTTTTAAAAGGACTATATCGTCAAAGCAAATGGCTCTGCCTGTCACGAAATTAGTGCTTTCCCGGAGCCGACTGTAATTCCAAAGTCACCAGAAACGCACAGTGGTCGGAGGCAACAGTATCACACAGTACTTCGGAGGAGATGACCTTCCAGCGATCCTTCGGGTAATACATCACATAATCAATCTTCTTTTCAGGCGCATCGGACGGAAAGGTGGGAGAGGGAGACGCCACATCATAGGCCTTTCCCCATTTCTCCTCCAGGATAAGAATCGGAGTGCTTCCCGGCTCGGCATTCAGATCACCGGCAAGAATAACCGGGTATTTCACTCCGGATAACAACTCATTTACCTTCTTAGCCTGAAGAACCCGGTCTGCCTCGTTACCGGTATGATCAAAATGTGTCCCGATAAAAAGTATTGTGTCCCCGGTTGGCAGCACAGTCTCAATCATCAGCGCGGCTCTCGGCTCATTAGCCCCGGTATAGGGTAGAAGTACATTCTGCGAAGAAATGAAACTGTAGCGTGATAAAATCCCTTCTCCATACTCCCCACCGTCATAAGGCATCGCCCTGCCAAAAATGGGCGCACGCTTAGTTCTCCAACCCAGCTCAGTCGCCAGATCATACCCCCAGGCCCTCCTGGTCATAAAATCAACCTCCTGCAATGCAACTAGATCAGGATCAACTGCTTTTATCACCCCGGCAATGAGTTCAAGATCGAAATCACCCTTCATCGTGGCACCGTGATAAATGTTAAATGACAAAATTCGAACAGTGTTCAAACTGCCTGAAACATCCTGCGAGACCGCAGTCCGGACAAGACTCGCTGTCAGGAAGAGAATTAATATCGATGACCTGGGGTTCATAGCTTCTGCTGATTTTAAATTAATGATTCCAGAATAGTGTTCGTGAAGTTAACCGATTCCTGGTCACACAAAGAGCAAGAAAACTGAGCGGCTTTTCAAATTTCAGATATCTGGTAACTTTTTCCACCTAATGATTACACATTCATCCATAAAACTATTTAACCGGTGAATGGCTTTATTGGACTGAGTTTCAGACCGGGGCTTTATCAAAATAGGTTCTGCACAGAACCGTCTCCGGTGCAGGTAATATTGTCTTGGGTGGTAACTGTCAGGATTACAATGTATTTGAAGGCACATATCTGCATGGCTCATAAATCATCAAACGGGCTCCGGATCTTCTGGATGCTCTTCTCGGTGACATGAGTGTAAATCTCGGTGGTCTTGCTGCTCCTGTGGCCGAGTAACTCCTGTATATAACGCAGGTCGGTACCGGCCTCGAGCAAATGCGTGGCATAAGAATGCCGTAAACCGTGAAGCGTTATCTTTTTCCTGATCCCGGCCTTCGTGCAGGCCACCCTGAATATTTTCTCCACACTCGCGGCACTGTACCGGTCTCCCTGTCGCTGACCCTCAAATAAATAAAGCACAGGGCGATACCTTTTCAGATAGGAATCAACCAGTTCCACAAGCTTTGGTGAGATCGGGACTATCCTGTCCTTGAATCCCTTCGCCTGCCTTACGCTGAGGAGCATCCTGTCGCGGTCAATGTCCTGTGGTTCAAGCATTATCGCTTCGCTTCGGCGCAAGCCGCAACCGTAAATTAGACTGAGTATCACCCGGTGCTTCTCGTTCATCGGCGCAGCCAGAACACGTTTAACCTCATCCTTGCTCAGCACATTCGGCAGCTTGTGACGGGCGCGCGGGCGCGAAAAAGTACCCGGATCGATTGTGTTGCTGCAGACCTCCTTGTAAAACTTTTTGACCGCACTGATGAGCTGATTCTGATAGGAGTAGCTCAGCCCCCGCGGGAGAATATAGTCATTTACCATTCTTACCAGATCATCTGCAGTGCATTGAGAGGCCTCGCGCGGTGCTACGAACTTGAGGAAGGTCTCCATCATCGAGGTGTATGTGCGGATCGTTGTGTCAGGAAACCTGCGTGATTCGAGCCAGTTACGGAACCTCGCCAGGTCAGCCCTTGCATCGGGGCCCAAAACCGTTTCGCCGATCAGGCTTCCGCTGCCGGCAGAGGCATATCTGCCCGATCTTGTGCGGTTTACTGTTTTGCCATTTGAGTTGCCGGAAGTAACCGTGCCGGTTAGGGTTACCATTTTGCCGGGGTCAAGAGAGCCGGTGGAAGCCTCCTTAGTGCCTGAACTACCCGGGCTGGCAGGGGTTGCATGGCTGCCGGTCCTATTGTAATGAGATTCACTACCTGTGCTGCCGGGGTTCTTCAAGGATGGTTGGACCAGCGCATTATCCTGCTGAGGAATTACATCCGGAAACTGTACCGACCTGAGCCTTTCGGCTCGTTCATTCTGCTGCCTTTCCCTCGTCTCCCTGACTCTTTGAACGAGGGATTGTTTCTTCAAATCAGAATAATCGACCAGAGCGTAGCGACTCAAATTTTTCAGAAGGAATTCAATCACATCAGGAGAGTCAGGTATATGCCAGCAACCCAGCCTGTTGCTCCATCTGATGCCGGGCAACCTCCTGATTATCTCTATCAACTCCCCGTCATAGGGGAACTTGAGGGCGACACGAATTCCACTGTCGTGCGAAACCCTCTCGGCAATAATTGTGGTCATGATATGCAGCGATAATGATAATTTCCACGATGTAAATTTCGATATATTTTATGAGATAATTGCAAGCTTAAAAGAGCTGACTTCCT
Organism: Bacteroidota bacterium; assembly: GCA_021816545.1. Lineage (GTDB taxonomy): Bacteria > Bacteroidota > Bacteroidia > Bacteroidales > VadinHA17 > SR-FBR-E99. The sequence goes on along the minus strand of JAKAXP010000293.1, from coordinate 273 downwards.
GCAAAGGACAGGCCAGGAAAGTTTAACTTATACCGGAGATGCTCGTAAAGGATGCTAAGTGCGGAGGATTATGGCTCCCGATAATTATATCCACTGAAAATGCTTTCTCCTGGCGATTCCGTATCCTGTGGATTTTATCTCCTGAGTGAATCTGAATCTGCCTCACGAAGATCTGTGGAAGATGAATCACGGAGGGAACCGGAGTCTGCCTCGCGGAGCGCTTCTGAATCAGCCTGAGGCGAAGCTTCTGAATTTCCCTGACTCAGTGATCCT
>JAKAXP010000292.1 GCA_021816545.1 Bacteroidota bacterium | reverse complement strand
GATCTTGTTGGGAGTTATTGAAGTCCAGAAGGTGTAAATCTGAGTCAGGTTTTCAGGATTGAGTTCACGCCTGACATCCTTGTTCCCTAATAGGGCCTTGATCTCTGAGGCAAAGTACAGCACTCCGTTTGCCACTGTATAGAACAATGGTCTTATGCCCACTCTGTCCCGTGCTATGAAAAGTTTCTTCTCCTTTATGTCCCAGATTGCGACGGCAAATTGTCCGTTAAGAAGGTTGAGACACTTTTCACCGTACAGGGCGAAGAGGTTAACGAGTACTTCAGTATCCGAGTGAGTTTTAAGCTTAACACCTTTTTTATCAAGATCTTCCCTGAGTTCAATGTAGTTGAAGATCTCCCCGTTGAAAACAATCCAGTATCTCCCAGATGTATCAGAAAGAGGTTGCTGTCCGGTTGCCAGGTCTATAATACTAAGCCTGACATTGCCGATAGTTGCAATGGGAGAATGATAAATACCACTTTCATCAGGACCCCGGTAGCTGAAGGATCGGAGCATCTCCTTAACTGCAGGTATGCTGTCGGATTTCCCCCTGAAGTCTATTATCCCCGCAACCCCGCACATGGTTTAGGCAGCAGCTTTCCTTTGAATGAATTCAGTAATTGCATTGATTGATTCGAAGTTCTCCTCAATCAGGTCAGAATCAACCGTTTTGATACCGAACTCCTCTTCGAGGTAGGTAATGAGCATTATAAATCCCATTGAATCAAAAAAGCCCTCCTTGAAAATCAGAGATTCATTTTTGATTTTGTTGGCATCGGCATGGGATGTTTGCACGATATAATTCTTAATTCTCTCCTGGGTTGAAGTAATGTCAATTGTCATGGCTAAAATGATGATTAATAATATATAAGCGGAATATCCCCCGGTTTATTGTTTATAATAGTTGTCGTAGCGGCCGTACCTGCTTTTTTTCAGATTGAGATCATTAAAGACGATGTCAAAGTTGGAAATGTTATTTGTCTGGAAAAGATTAAGTACATCTGTGAATACATCCTTGCGGGTATAATCATTCCTGCATACCAGAAGAAGGAATGATGCATACTTGATCATGAGAGTGGCATCGGCGACCAACCCAGCCGGAGTTGAGTCGATTATGACAAAGTCAAACTGCTGCTTGAGTTCCTCAATGAGTTCATCAAGAGCTCCTGCTTCAATTAGTTCTGAGGAATTCGGAAGAATGGGTCCTGCAGGGATGAACCAGAGGTTGTCAATATCAGTCTTCCTCATAATTTCCTTGCTGCTGACATTCTTGACCATATAATTCGAAAGGCCGACTGAATTAACTATTTTCAGCTTTTCATGAAGAGTGGGTCTCCGTAAGTCGCAGTCAATCAGCACGGTCTTATGCCCGACAGAAGCAATTGATGCTGCCAGGTTGCTGGATACGAAGCTTTTTCCGTCCTGCGGCTGCGATGACGTTATCATCAATACCTGGTGAGGTTCTGATCTGAACCTGAGGAACAGACTGCTTCGCAGGTTTCTGAAAGATTCGGCTATTGATGAACCTGGGTAATCCTTAACGACTGACTCCGTCTTATAATAGTTTGTATATATCAGATTCATGACCGGTTGTCCAATAATACGCTCTACATCACGTACAGAGGTAATTTTCTCATTAAAGAAGTTGCGCATGATGATGTAAAGGGTAGGAATCATGAAGGCCATAAACAGAGCTATAATCCAGTTTAGACTGCTTCGAGGCGCAATTATTGAGGCAGTTACGTCTCTTGCAGGTTCGAGAATTTCATAATCAGGATAATTGGAGGCCATTGCAATTGCAGCTTCGGCCTTTTTTTCAAGGAGGAAAGTATAAATCTGGTCAGTAAGGTTGAATTGTCTCTGCATACTTACCATGTTGAGCTCTGTCCGAGGAAGCCTGGAGATTTCTCCCGAGAGTTTGCTCTCCCTGTAATCAAGTTCGTTCTGGGTCAGATTCAGGGTGTTGAGATTATTTTTTACATTCTCAATGATAGCCTGTTTCTGAAGTTTTATTTTGTTTTCAATCTGTCCGAGGAACAGGTTCTTCTCAGCATTGTTACTCAGAATTGTTGATCTTTCGGCATTCAGCGCAAGCAGTTCCAGAACCAGGGAATTCATTATAGGGTCAACGACATTGGCAGCTGACGGAGGCGCAAGTCCTGCCATATCCTGGTTCTTCTCCATGTAATCAAGGATATAGTTATAATACCTTTCCTGTACCTGAAGGGTAGACCTTTCGTTTTCTATTTCCCTCATAGCCTCAAGCGCCTGCTGCCCCTGGTAACTCAGATCGGTAACCTGGTTGGAGGATCTGTAATCTCGCAGTTTTGTTTCTGAAACAGAGAGTGAATCGGAAATTTCCGAAATCTGACCATCTATGAAGTTGATAGTATTGAGTGCAATTTTATTCTTCTTGGCGAGGTTGTCGTCAAGGTATGACTGAATGAAGTTATTAAGAAAGTCTATAGTCAGCCTCTTGTTGTGACCGTTGAAATACAGGCTGATGAGGGAGGACCGAACACTTACAGGTTCAACCTTAAGCCTTTTAAGGTAAGATTTTGTAAGCTGATCAAGATGGTAAAACTCAAAATAGAACTCTGTCTCTTTGGCGCGCTGTGAATTGTAGGATTCACGGTTCAGGGCGATCGAAAACTTATAATTGTACGCAGAGACTGTTTCATTGAAACGGCAGATGGTGTCAATTTTAATGGAATTCTTATCGCTGACTATAGCATTGTCAATATAATTGTAATAGGCAATCTCATCCTCAGATGCAGTCAGTCTGTAAGTCTGATCATCCAGGATATTTATCCGGAACCTTGCATTGATCGGCTGGATATGAGACTTATCAATGCTTACGGTATATGGGTTCCCAAGATAAACCTGTGACGGTTTGCTTAAAAGGCTGCTGTTCCCTGCAAAATATCCGATTTCAAGGTTCAGGTTCTTTATCGTGGTAGAAACAAGGCTGAAGGAGTTTAGACTGTTTATATCATTTTCCAGGTTGCGTGATTCTGCAAGTGCTCCAAGACCACTGAACAGGTCATTGGATCCAAGAAGTGATGACCGTTTGTCATCCACCGGTCCGATAACTGAATTAACCTCATATACAGTGGGAGAAAACTTGTTGACGAGAAATGCAATCAGGAGGCAGATGAAGAAACTGGCAATATAAAGATACCTGTATGATAAAGTTTCAGAAATGAATTCCTTTATGTTAAAGGCTTCGCTCTGTGAGTCAATTTGGTTATTT
>JAKAXP010000291.1 GCA_021816545.1 Bacteroidota bacterium | reverse complement strand
TGATAGGCACAGGAAAGCCCTACGCCATTCGTGAGTTCTATGTCCTGAACAAACTCGCTCCCGGGTTGAAACTGACTATGGAGATGGAGGAACTCCCCTTCTCGGTTAAGCCTGATAGAAAGCTGTCGTTAACTGACGTGACGGCACTTTTCCGGGAAACCTACGAGGGAACCCCCTGGGACATGACTAAGAACCTGATGGTGACTGTAAAGAAAAAGGATGTTGCCGGAAATGAAATTACCGAGACGGTGAAGTCACCCGCGATAAACAACTGGATGAATGCAGACATACGTACCCTGATCAACGAGCTGAAACCCGGCACTATCGAGAGGCAGCGGACAATTGCCATAGCAGGATGCTCCTACTCGCATGTGATTCAGTGCCGTTCATGGCTGCCTGACGAGGTGGGCGCCGTGGCCTGGTTCTCGTTTGACAACCCGGGACAGAGCCCGCGCATACCCATATTTTCAGGAACAATGGCCTTGCCGCAGAGCTTCAGGATATGCGGGCAGCACAGGTACCGCCAAGACGCCGCCATTTGGTCGTTCCGTGAAGCCAACAGGCTTTCATCAGTCAACTGGGAGAGGGGACGCAAGCTGATTGAGCCTGCAGTGGCAGATATGGAGCAGAAGGCACTTGCAGAACTGCCTGCCCTTGAAGAAAAGGTGAAAATCCTGGTAAAGGATGGCAGAAACGAAGAGGCCAGAAAAGCGGTAACAGAGTACACAAATGCGTTTGCGTACGGAGCTATGAGCAGGTGGCTTGAACTTAAAGCAGAACTCTGGCAGATGTTTGGCAGGGGATTCTGATTTTTTAAAGCCAGGGACTGAACTTATCCGTATCCGGCTTGTTAATGTTAAACCATTCACGCAAACAATGAGTACGGGCATAGCCTCACTTCTCGATAAGAATTTCCATGACAGGTCTGATATTCTTGCCATGCTGCAGTGCAGCGATGAGGAGGCTCCCCTCCTATATCGAAGGGCAGCTGCTGTCAGGGACCGCTACGTTGGAAATCATGTCTACCTGAGGGGACTCATTGAATATTCAAACATCTGCGGGAAAAACTGCCTTTATTGCGGCGTCAGGCGTGAAAACACGAAGATTGACAGGTACACCCTTAACCGGGAGGAGGTTCTGGAAGCTGCAATGACCGCATATAAGCTAAATCTCGGTTCCATTGCAATACAGTCCGGAGAGAACTCATCAGTTGCCTTTATTGACTCAATCGAAGAGCTTGTCAGAACGATCCGGCAGATGACTGACGGAAAGCTGGGTATAACCCTTTCTCTTGGCGAGCAAAGCAGCGAGACATACAAAAGATGGTTTGAAGCCGGCGCTCACCGCTACCTGCTCAGAATAGAGACATCGAGCCAGGCTCTCTATCGCAGGGTGCATCCGGATGATGACATGCACAGATACCACAGGAGACTGGAGTGCCTGAAGACCATCCAGGAAATAGGGTACCAGACCGGAACCGGCGTAATGGTGGGTCTGCCTTTCCAGACCCTGGGAGACCTGGCAGACGATATCACCTTTATGCGTGATTTTGACATCGATATGTGCGGCATGGGGCCATTCATTGAGCATTCAGATACCCCCCTGGGGGAAAGAGGGACAGAAAATCTTTTTCTCAAGGAACGATTTAACCTGACCCTCAGGATGATAGCAATTATGAGGATCATAATGAAGGATATAAATATTGTTGCATCCACTGCCATGCAGACAATAGATCCTTTCGGACGCGAGAAGGCAATCTCCTGCGGAGCCAACGTGGTGATGCCCAATCTCACCCCGGCCAGGTACAGGGCAGGCTACCAGATATACGAGGGGAAGCCGGGCTACCGTGAGGTAAATGAATCAAATGTCAGCGGACTGAACCTTGACCTTATCCCTGGCATCAGCCTCGGACTGGGTACATGGGGTGACACTCCCCATTTCGGACGCCGGATCAACCGCCGCTGAAGGTGCCGGAGGCAGGAAATAACAGCAGCAAATTCAGGTGCCACTGGTACCGGAGCGCAGCACTCCAGTAAATTGGCATGCAGTCTGACCCGGGCAAGCTCCCTGGCAGAAATGATTATGCTGCATAACAAGCCCCCCCAATAACAACCTATTCCCTTTTTTGCGAAATTGCTGTCAGTTCTAAAACCTTTACCTATGAAGAGAATCTTCCTTTCATCAGTGTTTTCTTGCACTTTCCTGATCATTTTCAGCTGGCACACAACGGTATCAGGCCAACCGGGAATGAATTACAGCCAGCCCGGACCGGGTTATTACCTGCCTGCGGGAACAACTTACAGCAGCAAAATCCCGGTACCGGCAGCATTCATCGGTCATGAGGTTGGTGAATGGCATGTAACACATGATAAGCTTGTAGGTTATATGAGAATTCTTGATGCAGTCTCAGGCAGGGCTGTATGGGAAGACTACGGCAAAAGCTGGGAAGGGAGGCCGCTTGGTCAGCTGATCATAACATCAGAGAAGAACATGGCCCGCCTTGAGGAAATACGACTGCAGCATCTGAAGCTGTCAGACCCGTACGTCTCGGCGGGATTGAACACTGCTGACATGCCGCTTATCATCAAGCTTGGCTACGGTGTGCACGGAAATGAGTCTAGCGCCCAGAATGCCTCGCTCCTCACTGCCTACCATCTTGTAGCTGCACAGGGACCTGAGATAGATGAGATACTTGACAAATGCGTAATACTAATTGATCCTTCACTCAATCCTGACGGGATGCAGCGGCACTCAACATGGGTAAACATGCACCGCGGGATGACACTGAGTACTGACCCCTCAGGGCGTGAATTCAATGAGGCCTGGCCCGGTGGCCGTACCAATCACTACTGGTTTGACCTCAACCGCGATTACCTTATGCTTCAGCACCCTGAGAGCGTAGGACGCGTTGAGGCATTTTACCGCTGGATGCCCAACATCAACACTGACCATCACGAGATGGGCGCCAATTCAACCTTCTTCTTCCAGCCCGGAGTCCAGTCACGCAACAACCCTGTTATTCCGCCTGACAACCAGACACTCACTGCGGAGATAGGCAATTATCATGCAAGGTACCTTGACTCCATCGGAAGCCTATACTATACTGAAGAAAGCTATGACGACTACTATCTTGGAAAGGGTTCCTCCTACCCGGATGCACACGGATCAATAGGAATCCTCTTCGAGCAGGCAGGGACCAAGGGCCACCTCCGGGAGGTACCCGGCGGAGTGCTCTCTTTTCCCTTTGCAATAAGAAAC
>JAKAXP010000024.1 GCA_021816545.1 Bacteroidota bacterium | reverse complement strand
TTTCGACGGCAGCTACAGGGCTGAAATGCTTGGGAGGGCCGCTGACCAGACAGGCCCCGTAATTACAATATCACGTCTTACCGGTTGTGACGGCCGCGAGGTGGCTGCGGAGTTGGTTGCGCAATTGAATCTCCGGTATAACACCAACAGGTGGAAGTGGGTAGACAAGGACATAATCTACCATGCAGCCCATGAGCTGAGAACTGACACGCAGCGTGTCGAGACCTACTACCAGGGGTTGGGAATGACTGAGATCTCGCAGATGATAATGGCCTTTTCCGGTTCATTTGTAACCGACAGCTCTGTAAAGAAGGCAATAAAGGAGGTGGTCCTTTCAATTGCCCGTGACGGGTATGCAGTTATAATTGGCAGGGGAGGAGTTGCCATCACACATGATATGGCCAATGCTCTCCATGTGCGGCTGGTGGCACCTGTCTACTGGAGGGTCCAGAATGTCATGAAAAAGAAAGGGATGATTGTTGAGAAGGCTGAGGAGTATGTCACCCAGACTGATGAGAAGAGGCACAGGCTGATTGTCGATTTTCTTGATAAAAAGCCGCTGTGCATTGATTATCTCTTTGATGTAACGCTTAACAGGAGCAGTTTCACCCTTGAGCAGATCTCAACTCTCATTATGACAATGTATGAGGCGAAGCTGGGGCTGAAGCCTCAATGATAAAGCTGTGTGTTTTCAGAGTTTGGCACAGCTGGCTGGTTGTTTAACAGGAGGGTAAGTGAAAGGGCCGGATAACTGAGGTTACCGGCCCTTTCCAATTTGTGTCCTAAAGGCAGCAGATATCGGAGATCTGCCTGATGTGTTTGGATGTTCGCATATCGAGTGATTTTGAATATGCTTCCCAGTCCTCGATCAGTAAGCGGGCCACCCCGGTTTCAATTGCAGCGCGGGCAACAGCCGGTGCTACGCTCGATATGAGACGGGGGTCAAGTGGCTTTGGAATAATGTATCCCCTCCCGAAATCAAGGTTCTCCAGGTTGTATGCCCTGAGAACTGAGTCAGGCACCTTCTCCTTGGCGAGTCCGGCAAGAGCACGTGTTGCAGCCAGCTTCATCTCCTCGTTGATGGTCCTGGCCCTTACATCCAGAGCCCCCCTGAAGATGAACGGGAAGCCAAGCACGTTGTTGATCTGGTTGGGATAATCTGATCTCCCGGTGGCGAAGATCAGGTCAGTCCGGGTTGACATGGCATCCTCGTAGCTTATTTCCGGGTTGGGGTTGGCCATGGCGAAGACAATCGGATCAGGGGCCATGGTGGCCAGCATCTCTTTTGTAAGCATGTTGGCAACTGAGAGTCCGAGGAAGACATCAGAACCTTTCACCGCATCGGCCAGTGTGTTGATATCACGGTCTGTAATCCACTCTTTCTTGTATTTGTTGAGATCGGTTCTTTTGCTGTTGATGACTCCCTTGCTGTCGACCATAACCACATTCTCCTTTTTAACTCCAAGGGCAACATAGAGTCTCGTACATGAGTTTGCTGCGGCACCGGCACCGCACACAACCACCTTCAGGTCGGGCAGTTTCTTGCCGTTGATCTCAACTGCATTCAGCAACCCTGCGGCTGATATGATTGCCGTACCGTGCTGATCATCATGGAAGACGGGTATGTCAAGCATCTCCTTGAGCCTTGTTTCAACCTCAAAGCACTCCGGTGCCTTAATGTCTTCAAGGTTGATACCGCCGAAAGTCGGGGCAAGCTTGGCACAAATATCAATAAGCTTCTCCGGGTCTTTTTCGTCAATTTCGATGTCAAACACATCAACGTCAGCAAAGACCTTGAAAAGCAATCCCTTTCCCTCCATCACGGGCTTCCCCGCCAGGGCGCCTATGTCACCCAGGCCGAGAACCGCCGTGCCGTTGGAAATGACTGCAACAAGGTTGCCCTTGGCCGTATACATATAGGCATCATCCGGGTTTTTCTCTATCTCCAGGCAGGGATAGGCCACCCCAGGAGTATAGGCCAGACTGAGATCAAACTGTGTACAGTATGGCTTGGTGGGAATGACTTCCACCTTGCCCTTGCGACCGCGACTGTGGTACAGAAGCGCATCCTCTTTGGTTGCTTTTGGCATGACAGAATGTGATTTGATTAAGAACTAGTGGAACAATAAGATTAATATTACGAATTTAAGGCTTTTCTCAGACTGTTCCTATTTTTTCAGAATATTATGAGGGATTCCTTTTGCACTCTTTGGGAAAATAGATATTTTCATTGCTTTAAACAGGACCCAGAGGAGACCACCTATGAATTCTTCCCTTCAGAACATCGCCATTGGCGTGGATATTGGCGGCAGCCACATAACCGCCGTAGCAGTTGACATGACAGCCCACCGCATCATCAGCGGTTCGCGGGCAGAAAGCCCGGTTGACAACAAGGCAGAGGCTGATGAGATCCTGACCGTCTGGAGTGACACCCTGAAACAGGTTATGAAAGGGATCCAGATTTTCAATCTGCGCGGCATCGGCTTTGCAATGCCGGGTCCTTTCGACTATGTCAAAGGCATCTGCCTTATAAGGGGAGTGCCGAAATATGAGAAACTCTACGGGGTAAATGTTGGCAAGGCAATCAGCTCCAGGCTGGGTCTGCCCTGTGACTGCAGGGTCAGGTTCATGAATGATGCGAGTTCCTTCGCCGTTGGCGAAGCCTGGGCCGGGAAGGCCGCGGGTTACAAAAGGATGATGGCCATCACCCTCGGCACCGGATTCGGGTCTGCTTTTCTCGAAGACCGCATTCCGGTTGTTGAAGGAGAAAGGGTGCCTAAGATGGGATGCGTTTACCACCTCCCTGTCGGCAAAGGCATTGCTGACGACTATTTCTCCACACGCTGGTTCACTTCACGCTACATGGAGGTGACGGGCCTTGAGGCTGCCGGCGTAAGGGAGGTGGCAATGATGGCCGGGAGAGCCCCGGAGGTGCTTGACATCTTCAGCGAGTTCGGCACCGGACTGGGAACCTTCCTGGCCCCCTGGCTCAGGAGCTTCGGGGCGGAAATTCTTGTCATAGGCGGAAATATTTCACACGCATATAACCTTTTTGGCCCTGCGATGGAGACTGCTCTCCGCATGGAGGGGTGTGAAACCGTAACAGCCATATCCGAACTGAAGGAGGATGCTGCGCTGCTGGGCAGCGCATACCTCCTTGACGAGGACTTCTGGAAGGCAGTGCAGCCTGCCCTCCCCCTGATGTAAGACTGATCAACCTGAACAATATGAATGAGAAAAAAATCGAGATGAGACTGGTGGTGCCGGTGCTCCTCTCCTTCTTTGTTATGAGCTTTGTTGACCTGGTGGGAATTGGCAAGGACAGGGTGGCAGGCGACCTGGAACTGAGTGATTTCATCCTGGGGCTGATACCGTTCGCCGCCTTCATCTGGTTCTTTATCCTGTCAGTCCCTGTGGGCATATTACAGGCCCGTGTGGGTAAAAAGAAGATGCTCAACGTGGGTATGATAATCACCGGGATCGGGCTCTTCATACCTTATTTCTTCTACAATTTTGTTACTGTGATTGCAGGCTTTGCATTGCTGGGCATAGGAAACACAATAGTACAGGTCTCCGCCAACCCACTTCTGGTTGACGTGGTGCCTGGCCGCAGGGCTTCCAGCTTCCTCAGCTTCTCACAGTTCATCAAGGCCATTGGTTCAATGCTGGCAGCGCCGCTGGCAGCACTGTTTGCAAGCAGTTTCGGCGACTGGAAGCTCCTATTCCTTGTTTACGGTATAATCTCCTTCCTGAGCGTGCTGTGGCTCGGCACGGTGAAAATAGAGGAGAGTGCGACTGCGGGAAACAAGGCTTCGATGGCATCAGCATTCAGACTGCTCGGAAACTCATACATACTGATGATGGTTCTCTCAATTTTCCTCGTCGTCGGTATTGATGTCGGGTTCAATTACTTTTCAGGGAAGTACCTTACCGCAAGATTCGGCTTCGAGGAGGTTACCGCACAGTCAGGGCGAAGCGTCTACTTCCTGGGCCGTATGCTTGGCACCTTCGCGGGAGCACTGATACTCACAAAGCTCTCCTCAACAAAAGGACTGCTCTACAGCGCAATACTGTCAATAGTGACAATACTCCTGATAATGATCATCCCGGCTTCAAAGGTTGCAGCATGGATACTTGTATTCCTGATCGGCCTTGGCGTTGCAAATATCTTCCCGCTGGTATTTTCACTTACTGTTCAGAGATACCCTGAGAGAAGCAACGAGATCTCAGGCCTCATGATGATGGCCATCTCTGGTGGGGCGCTGATACCGCCGGTGATAGGACTTGTAAGTGACTCACTCGGTGTGGTGCCCGGAATGGGTGTACTGCTGCTCTGCGCAGCCTATCTTCTGATTGTGGCATGGGTCATAGTCAGGAAGAGGATTGTCAATATCTGATTTCACCGCAGATACCGGATAATTCCCGGTGGCTCCGGCATAAATCGAAATAATGCAAATCATATGATCAGGAATCTTTCTTCTGCTATATTGCTGCTGCTCCTCTGGTCCTGTGCCAGGAATGAGCCGGTCAGGCCGAATATCATCTATATCATGACGGATGACCACGGTTACCAGGCTGTCAGTGCCTATGGCAGCGGACTGAACAAAACCCCGAACCTGGACCGGATAGCAGATGAAGGAATTATTTTTCGAAACAGTTTCGTCTGCAACTCAATCTGTGCACCCAGCAGGGCAGCTCTCCTTACCGGAAAGCACAGTCATGCCAACGGCCTCATTGACAACAGGGTCAGGTTTGACAGCTCGCAGGTAACATTCCCCAAACTGTTACAGCAGGCCGGATACCAGACCGCCCTCATTGGCAAATGGCACCTTAAAAGTGAACCGACGGGATTTGACTACTGGAGCATCCTGCCAGGGCAGGGGAGCTACTACAATCCGGATTTTATTGAAAAAGGACGTACCTACCGCCAGACGGGGTATGCCACAACCATTATTACCGACAAGGCAATAGAGTGGCTTCAGCAGAGAGATACCACAAAGCCTTTCTGTCTTCTTGTGCATCACAAGGCTCCGCACCGGAACTGGATGCCTGACACCGCCGACCTTGCCCTTTTTGACGGAGCTCAGTTTCCGGTGCCCGATAATTTCTTTGATACCTATGAAGGGAGAGAGGCTGCTTCCCGGCAGGAGATGAGCGTCATAAAGGACATGCGATTGTCATCTGACCTGAAGATAACAGGTGCCGACGGAGATTCGCTTTCACAACCGGAAAAGGACTATATCTGGTACCTTGAACACCGCATGACACCCGAGCAACGAACTGCATGGCTTAAGGAATATGACAGCATCAGCCGTGCCTTTAATGCCGACCCGCCCACGGGAGATTCCCTGGCGCTGTTCAAACTGAACAGGTACCTGACTGATTATCTCCGCACAATCGAGTCAGTTGACCGCAATACCGGCCGGCTGCTTGACTACCTTGAATCGGCCGGACTGCTTAAGAACACTCTCGTGGTTTATACCTCTGACCAGGGCTTTTACCTCGGGGAACACGGATGGTTTGACAAGCGTTTCATGTATGAGGAGTCGTTCCGCACCCCCCTGATGATGAGGTTGCCGGAGTCGCTTTCCGCCCATGGCGATATCACTGAGATGGTGCAGAACATTGACTTTGCCCCCACATTCCTGGAGCTGGCCGGGGTGAAGCCTCCTTCTGACATGCAGGGGATTTCGCTGGTGCCGCTGCTCACAGGTAAAAAGCACGGTAAATGGCGTGACGCACTTTATTACCATTATTATGAATATCCTGCAGAGCATGCTGTCAGGAAGCATTACGGAGTTCGTACCGACAGGTACAAGCTGATCCATTTCTATGATGATATTGATGCGTGGGAACTTTATGATCTGCAGAGTGACCCCCATGAGATGAAAAACCTGATTGATGACCCTTCCTATGAAGCTATTGAACGCCATCTCAGGAAGAGACTCGCTCAGCTCAGGAAAGAATACAATGTCACGGAAGAATAACTCAAAATAATATAATATGTCAGGAAATTCATTGAAGAGGAGAGAATTCCTCAGGAGAGGAGCAGTGGCAGGTGCCGCACTTACAATTGTTCCAAGACACGTTCTTGGCGGCAACGGCTACCTTGCCCCGAGTGACCAGCTGACAAAGGGCATCGTTGGTGTTGGAGGCATGGGGCTTGGCCATTTCAGCTATGAGAATACCCGCCTGCTTGCTGTCTGCGACGTTGATTCAAACCACCTGAAAAGGGCAGTGGACAGAGCCGGCAAAGGGGTCACCGGATATCATGATTTCCGTGAACTGATCTCCAGGCCTGACATTGACATCGTCCATATTGCCACACCTCCCCACTGGCATGGTGTGATTGCCAGGATGGCTGCCGAGGCAGGAAAGGATATATGGTGCGAAAAACCAATGACCCGGACCATCGGAGAAGGGAAAAGGCTTACGGAGGCCGTGAAGGCCAACGGCAGGATGTTCAGACTCAACACATGGTTCCGGTTTACCGGACAGTTCTACGGGCTCGGTACCACAGTAATGCCTCTCAAGAAAATAGTCAGCAGCGGCATCCTCGGTTGGCCACTGAAGGTTACGATCAGCGGTATTACCGGGTATGACTGGAAATTCTACTGGAGCGGAAGGACTGACCTGCTCCCGGAACCGGTTCCATCGGAGCTTGACTATGATATGTGGCTCGGTCCGGCCCCTTACAAACCCTATAACAAACTGAGGGTCCATGAAAATTTCCGGGGATACTGGGATTATGACGGGGGTGGCCTCGGAGACATGGGGCAGCATTATATTGACCCGGTTCAGTACCTGCTTGACAAGGACAATACAAGCCCCGTATCGGTTGAAATTGACGCACCCCAGCAGCATTATGACGCCGTGGGATCATGGCGGCGGATAACCTATACATACGAAGACGGATGCAAGATTATCCTTGACGGCGAGAACCGTGACAAGGACGCTGCCTATATTGAGGGTCCGCACGGAAAGATATTCAAGGGTTTTGTATCTGATATTCCCAACCTTTCGGATCTTGTAAATGAGCTTCCTGATCCGGCCCCGCAGATTACATCCTTCACCGAATCGGTTAAGACACGGAGGCCCTTTGCCCTGAACGAGGAAAACGGCCACAGGTCGTGCACCCTTGTAAACATGGGTGTTGTCGCGCTTCGGCTTGGCCGCAGCCTTAAGTTTGATCCGGTGAAGCAGCTTTTTACAGATGATGATGCAGCCAATGCACTGGTTGACCAGCCGATGAGAGGCGAATGGCATATGTAAATAACAAAGAAACTATATCATGAACAGAATCAGAACTCTTTTGACTGTGACGGCACTGGTGCTGATCAGCTCTGCTGTCAATGGACAGGATGTAAGGACTCTCGGGACAAAGGTGGCAGACCTGCTGGCCAGGATGCCTGCTGACAATTTTGAGCTGGCTTCGCGCCTCATGGAAGATATGTATGCCCTGGGCGAAGAGGGCAGGGCTTTGATATGCGACCAGGTTGTCCCTGCCGGCAGCGGCGATGATCTCAGGGCCAGGTATGCAGTCTCCTCACTCACCGCACATCTTTCGGGTGAAAAGGATAATACCAGGAAACGGGCATGGGAGAACCAGTGCATTCAGTTTATGAAAAAGACTGCTGACAGGGAAGTGCGCTCTTTCTTCATGAGACAGCTCAATCTTGTCGGCTCTGATCTGGCTGTGGAGGCGCTGGGAGATTATGTCAGCTCTGCGGAGATGTGTGATGATGCTGTTATGGTACTTCAGTCAGTTGGCAGCGAGTCAGCGGCATCACTGCTTTATTCTTCCCTGGGTTCAGGTAAATGCCCCTGTGCTTCACAGGTGATGGTGGCTCTTGCAGAGACGCATCCCGGAAAGGCAACTGACATTTACATGCAGTGGTACAACAGCGGCACTCCGGCTGAAAGGGCGGCAGCGCTATATGCCATTGCCTCAACAGGTGCTCCTGAGGCGGGAGACATACTTCTTAATGCTGCCACATCGGCCTCATTCCGCCGTGACCAGACAGGCGCCGTGGAGGCACTGCTGCTTTATGCCAGGAAAGTAGGTCTCGCGGGAGAGGTTAAGAAGATGGAAAAAATCACCGGTCAGGTCATTCAGGCCAGTCGCACTCCGGAGACAGCCAGCCAGAGACTGGCAGCAATGAGCGTCATCACGGAAGTTAAGGGGCATGATGCCCTTGGCATGCTCCTCGAAGCAGCCGATGACCCCGACATCGCAGTCAGGGGAGGTGCCCTGCGCCTTGCAGCCGGCATCCCGGGCAGTGAGGCGACGAAGAAGTGGATCAGCAGGTATTCAAAGGTTTCCCCGGCTGCAAAGTCTGAAATACTGTATATGCTCGGTGAGAGGGGCGATGTGCTCGCCGTTCCTCTCATGATGAAGGCTCTTGACGATCCTTCCCCGGAGGTCTCTTCCGGAGCCGTAACAGCCCTCGCAAGACTGGAGGGCAAAAAGGCTGTTGACCCGCTGATATCATGGGTTCTGAAATATGACACAGAAGAGGGCCACCGTGCTGCCGCTACGGCTCTGACAACAGTCCTTGACAGTGCAGGCATGAAGAAAGTAGCCGCTGCACTTCCCGGGTCGAAGGGTCATGCAACCGTGACCCTGATCAGGCTGCTTGCCTGGTCAGGTGACAGAAGCTATTTCAATGATGTGTTCCCGTTTACGGCATCGGATGACATGGGTGTGAGGGCAGCGGCACTGACGTCACTGGCAGCACTGGCTTCATATGATGACCAGCTGCAGATAATAGGACTGCTTGAAGCAACCGAAGACAGGGCCGAGGTGGCCGAGCTGCAGCGCGCACTGCTGAGTGCTGCAAAGCGTGGCGGTGACCCCGCATCACGTTCGGCAGTTATTCTTAAGTCGCTTGACACAAGCCGTAACAGGCTGAAGCTGATACCACTCCTGGCCGAGACCGGAGGTGAGGAAGCGCTTAAAAGAGTGGCTTCAGAGTTTGAAAACGGAGATGCCACAACCCGCGATGTATGCTTTGAGACCCTGGCCTACTGGAATGACAAATCATCGACAGGTGCCCTGCTCGGAATCACTGCATCTGGGAATAAAACATTCGGCAGACCTGCATTTGACGCTTATATGCGGATGGTTTCAGTGTCACAGCTGACACCGGAGCGCAAGCTCCTGCTGGTCAAGGATATTGCACCGTATGCCGCGGCTCCGGATGCAAGGGCAGGGATGGTTGCATATGCTGCCTCACTTGGCATCCGGCAGGCAGGATTCTTCGTTTCAAGGTATCTGACTGATCCGGCAGAAGAGGTCAGAAATGCGGCACTGGAAGCAGTGGGCGCACTTAACCTGCCCGAAGACGAAGTGTTCGAACCGATGTTCAACGGAAAGGACCTCAGCGGGTGGCAGGGACTTGTCAGCAACCCGCTGACGAGGGCAACCATGAAACCCAAAGAGCTGGCAGCCAGGCAGAAGGAGGCTGACAAAAAAATGCTTGAGAACTGGAGCGTCAGAGACGGGATGATCTGGTTCACCGGCAAGGGTGATAACCTCTGCAGTGTGAAAGAGTATGGTGATTTTGAGATGTATGTCGACTGGCGCATTACAAAAGCCGGTGACAGTGGGATATACCTCCGCGGCTCTCCCCAGGTTCAGATATGGGATACGTCGCGTTCCGATGCCGGTGCCCAGGTGGGATCAGGAGGGCTGTACAACAACCAGCAGAATCCGTCTGCACCGCTGAAGGTGGCTGACAACCCGGTTGGTGAATGGAACACATTCCGGATACTGATGAAAGGCGACCGTGTCTGGGTGTGGCTGAACGGCGAACCGGTGGTGGATAATGTAATTATGGAAAACTACTGGGACAGGTCAATCCCCATCTTCAAAAAAGGCCCCATAGAACTTCAGGCACACGGAACAGACCTGGCCTTCAGGGACATATACGTAAGGGAGATCAAATCATCTGAATATAACCTCACCGATAAGGAGAAGGAGGCAGGCTTCGTTTCACTCTTCAACGGCAGTAACCTTGACGGCTGGGTCGGAAACAAGGTATCATATACTGTTGAGGATGGGATGATTGTAATCAAGCCCGGAAATGACAGCGGCGGAAACCTTTACACTGAGAAAGAGTATTCTGACTTCATTTTCCGCTTTGAGTTTCAGCTTACTCCCGGAGCAAATAACGGCCTCGGTGTGCGCGCCCCGCTGGAAGGTGATGCCGCGTACGTCGGGATGGAGATACAGATTCTCGATAACACTGCATCGATTTACGCTGACCTCGAGCAGTACCAGTACCACGGTTCAGTATACGGCGTCATCCCTGCACGGAGAGGGTTCCTGCGGCCGGTGGGAGAGTGGAACTACGAGGAGGTCATCCTCCAGGGTACGAAGGTGAAGGTAATCCTTAACGGGACGGTGATAGTTGACGGGGATTTTGCCGGTGCAATTGCTGACGGAACCATGGATGGCAAAGAGCACCCCGGACTTAAGAACAGCAAGGGACATATCGGATTTTTAGGACACGGTTCTGTAGTAAAATTCAGGAATATCCGCATTAAGGAGCTTTGATTTTTTAGTCATGCCGTATAGGCGGATAATCACCGAATTATCAACAGATGTCAAATTGTGGGCTTCTGAATTTTGAATGCACCATAAAAAGAGGCATTTTTGACGCTCAGATACAAGTAAGGCCTCTATAATGCGTTATATAAACAGCGTCGGGGACAGAGAACTGAATAATTATGAGAATACTTATCTGTGAAGATAATCAGCTGGCAGCAAGGGCTATGTCAGTAGTCATAGAACGGGAGGGATATGATCCTGTGACGGTGGGTGACGGAAACCTGGCCATTGAAGCGCTTCGGAAGTCTGATTTTGACCTGGCTATCGTTGATATTCATATGCCATATCACAGCGGCCTTGAAGTAATCAGGTTCCTGAGGACCGAGCTGAAGAAACAGACACCGGTACTGATAGTCTCAGCCTTCAGTGACCCGCAGATACAGCGCCAGGCAGGTGAGATGAAGGTGAGCGGCTATATCACCAAACCGTTTGACCCGGATGACCTCCTCAGAAAAATAAGGGCATCAGTGGCCGTTGTTTAGAATATGATGCACAAAAACTATATAAGACTTTCTTTTTCCCTGGTCATGATGATCATGACTGCCGGCTTACTCCTCTCCCAGACAGTGACAAACCCCGAGGAGGAGTATTCACGGATAAGGTTACTTGCCTTTGACAGGAATTATACGGAAGCTGAGCCTGCAGCGCGCCGGCTAGTAAGGGAGTATCCTGAATATGGCGATGCCCGTGTTCTGCTCGGACGGATTATAGCCTGGCAGGGGAGGTATGATGAGGCTTCTGCGGTGATAGATACCCTTCTTGCTGCCGAACCTGAAAACAGCGATGCCCTCTCGGCACTCACAGACATACGCAGATGGTCACGTGACCGGTCACAGCAGATGACAGCCCCTACTGACATCAGGGCTGGTTACATGTTTGATACCTACAGTGAGCCCTATGAGCGTTTCTGGCAGGTCTTCACCCTTGGTGCCGGCCACCGTTTTTCGTGGGGTACTGCTGTGGCATCAGTTAACTACGGGCATATCAATATAGGGGAACCCTCAGGCACCTCCGCCGGTGACTTTCAGTTTGCTGCCGAAGCATGGCCTGAGCTGTCACGGAACAATTATGCCTACGTTGCCTATGCATACAGTGACAGACCCTGGTTCCCGCGTCACAGGGCAGCCCTCGAAATCTGGCAGTCACTTCCTGCAGGGCTTGCAGTCTCGGCAGGTTTAAACTATTATTATTTTGATCATAATATATTCCTTGGAACGGTTTCACTTGAAAAATATCTTGGCAGGTACTGGTTCTCCGGAAGAGCATATTTCCATTTCAAGGATATAGGTGTTACCACCTCATTTTTCATTAATGCACGGAGATACCTGGGAATAACCGATTACGTTCAGCTCACTCTGGGTACAGGTACTGCCCCCGATGAGCCATATGATATTATTACTGACCTTGAAAGGCAAAAGGCCACTTCAGTCAGGCTCACCTGGTTTAACCAGCTCAACCCATGGTGGTCATTCAGGATAGGGGCAGGCTATTCATATGAAAAATACAGCGCCACTTCCTACCGCAACAGGCTCGAGGGCAACATTGGCTTAATCAGAGGAATCGGACGGCTGAAATGAGAAGGACGACGACCATAATGCTGGCCATAGCTGTTAGTGCTGTCACGTTGCAGGCCTTCAGTCCCGCTGATGAAAGCACTACCGATTCAGTTCGCTCCCACGAACCTGAATCTGCTGTCCCTGTTCTTTCATCCTTCCCTGCAGAACTGACGCCCGGAGGACTCATATCACTTGCCAACGGAAACTATGTCATCCAGATGGGGGCATTCGGCCGCCTTGTCAATGCGGAAGGCCTGAAGAAGAAGATTGTGGAATTATCCGGTCTGCCTGTTGATATCATCGAGGAGAGCGGCCTGTTCAAGGTTTTTATTAACGGTTCACTGAGGGGACAGGCACCGTGCCTTTACATACCTGTCAATTTCTCCGGAAACCAGGGAATTGGCACAGCAGATAAAAAAGTGACCGTTCCGGCAGTTGAGGAGTCAACGGTGGCCGCTGATGTTTCAGTGACAGCCGGTGGAGAGACTGTTACATCAAAGGATACCACCGCTCAGACAATAACCGAAATACCTCAATCCGTGCCGGCGACTGCCATCATTCCGGTATCGGAACTGCAGGGTGCAGCACAGGCTGACAGCGATGCTGAGGCAGATACCGCTGTGGCACAGCCTGCAGAACGTAGCATCAGGAACCTCTGGTTTCTTACGGGAGACAGCCCCTGGCTCCGGAATTACAACTACTTCGGCAAATCCGTTGCGCTCGTTAATGCCCTCATAATTACAATCATTGCCTCCTTCGCCACGATGCTTATACTGCTGCTTGTCATCCTTCTCAACAGGCGAAGGATGGAAAAGGAGGCGAAGCTGAGACAGTACCTTCTTGAGCAGTATCAGTCTCTTATCATCGATTATCTCTTTGGCAGCAGCGGTCCTGAGCCCTTCAGGAAGATCGCATCCGACAACTACCGGAGGCAGGTTCTCATTGACCAGATGATAGACGTAAGCGTCAACCTCAAGGGTGATTCAAGGGAAAAACTGACAAAGCTGTACAATGATCTTGAGCTGGTAAATGATTCACTGGCACGTGCACGCAGCCGCCGCTGGCACAAGAGAATAAAGGGCTTCCGTGAGCTTGCCTTTATGGGGATCAGGGAAGGGAATGATGAGATGTACAAATCACTCAACTCCAGGAATGAGATACTCAGAATGGAGGCACAGATTGCCCTCGTCCGCCTAAGCGAAAATGATCCCTTCGGGTTTCTCTCACAGATGAAGAGACCTTTCTCACTGTGGGAACAGATAACTCTTCATGACCTGATCCTTCAGCATGAACTGCCTGTACCGGACTTCCAGAGATGGCTAAGTTCCGAAAACCCGACCGTGGTGATGTTTGCCCTGAGGATGATCAGGGAGTTCAGACAGATGGAAGCAGAGGCAGAAATGAGAAAAGTGCTCCTGCACCGTGATTCGCGGGTAAGCAGGATGGCAGTTGAGGTGGCAGGTGATCTCGGCATGAAGAGTACACTGGAGACAATGAAAAGGATGTACAAATTCCAGGAGTACAACAACTGCCTGGAGATTGTTAAATCGATGGGCAAGATGCCCGAAACAGCCATGCTGGGCTTCCTGAAGCTGGTGCTTGACAAGGAGGATGACGTACAGTTGCAGATCGAGGCTGTGAAAGCAATCGAGAACATGGGTGAGGTGGGTGTGCAGGCCCTTGTCAAGGTGATGAAATCAGAGTACAAGAACTATAATATAATCGTCAGGCACGTGCTTGACCGGAGGATATACTGAATACCATGGGATTCATCTTTGCACATCTGATATTCTGGCTGACCCTGTTTCTCTTCGGGTCATACCTCCTGCTCGGCATACACTCAGCCCTCGCGCTGAGGAAGTACCTGCGCAAGAACAGTTACGTAAACTACAACTCGCTCGTACTCTCACCTCTCAGCCCTAGGATTACAATTATCGCGCCGGCATTCAATGAAGGCAAGACGATAATTGACAACGTCCGCACCCTGCTCTCACTGTACTACAACAACTTCGAGGTGATAATTGTCAATGACGGGTCAACCGATGACACATTCACGAAGATCAGGGATTCATATGAGCTTGTAAGGGTCAATTACTATTTTGACTACCGCATACCGTGCGAAAGGATCAGGGGCGTCTACCGTTCGAAAGATCCTGCATACAACAGGCTGACCGTGATAGACAAGAATAACGGGGGCAAGGCAGACTCCCTCAATGCGGGGATAAACATAAGCCGGAGCAACCTTATTGTGACAATAGATGCCGACTCGATCATTGAACCCGATTCGATATTAAAGCTGGTCAAACCTTTCCTGGAGGAGAAAGAGAAAAAGGTTATCGGCACCGGCGGTGTCATACGCATCGTCAACTCATGTGATATTGAACGCGGACACATCCGGCAGATAAACCTGCCGAAAAAGTTCCTGCCACGGCTCCAGGTGCTTGACTACACCCGCGCATTCCTCCTTGGCCGCATGGCATGGAGTCATCTTGACGGACTGATGCTTATATCCGGCGCTATGGGTATGTTTGACCGCGAGACCGTCATCAGGGCTGGCGGGTACAATGTAAAGACCGTGGGAGAGGATATGGAACTGGTGCTGAGGATGCGCCGCTATATGGCCGAACACAAGCAGGACTACGAAGTCACTTATATTCCTGACCCGCTTTGCTGGACAGAGGTTCCGTCTGACCTGAGATCAATGCGCAAGCAGAGGACAAGGTGGACGAGAGGACTCATTGAGTCGCTCTGGTCACACCGCAAGATGATGCTCAACGTAAAATACGGGAGGCTTGGACTGCTTGGCTATCCGTACTGGCTTATGTTTGAATGGGCAGCACCCCTGATCGCCTTCCTCGGGATTATCTATTCAATATACCTTGCAATTACAGGCGCCCTGAACTGGCCGTTCTTCCTGCTCCTGTTCCTCTTCGTTTACAGCTTTGCGGTAAGTCTTTCCACATGGGCTGTGCTGTTTGAGGAAATAACATTCCACAAGTATCCCAGGAAGCGTGATGTATTCCGCCTGATAGGGACGGCAATGCTAGAGCCGTTCTTTTACCCCGTACACACCTATTTCGCCGTAAGGGGTAACCTTGAGTCACTCCGCGGTAAGAAAGGATGGGGCAAGGCCGAGAGAAGCGGATTCCAGAACAAGAAGAAGGCAGCAACGGGCAACCAGTAGGAAAAAGTCAGCAGTCAGCAGTTGCAGTCGGCAGAAAAGGCAATGGGCAAGAGGCAATAGGCAGTAGTGAAATCCCGGTATGGCAGGCAGTTACTGCCGACTGGTACTGCCGACTGGTACTGCCAACTGAGGACTTTCCCAATTAATCAACATAATCCGGAATCCCGGCCAGCCCTGTCTCAATGACATTAAGTGATGCCTTTTCCCTCTCAACAGTCCGGGGCGCGGTCAGCCACTTC
>JAKAXP010000290.1 GCA_021816545.1 Bacteroidota bacterium | reverse complement strand
CTGTCATATCTCCAGTCGCGGAAAAGGTTTTCCCCGAATCCTTCCCTCACCGTTGCACTGAGGAAGCGGGCCGGGATGATCTGGTCAGTATCAATATTGGCCAGGGGAAGGGGAACTGCTGTTGATTCAAGTATTGTGAATTCCTTTCTTTTCATATGTTCTTTGATCAAGATCTTATTGCCATACCAGTTCCCTGGGGTCTGTAATTCTGCCTGTCACTGCCGCTGCAGCTGCCACGAGGGGTCCGGCCAGCAGTGTTCTTGCTCCCGGTCCCTGTCTGCCCTCGAAGTTGCGGTTAGAGGTTGAGACGGCGTATTTGCCTGCCGGGATCTTGTCCTCATTCATTGCAAGGCATGACGAGCAGCCAGGCTGTCTCATCTCAAAACCGGCCAGCCTGAGGGTCTCTGTCAGCCCCTCCCGCTCAGCCTGCCGTGCGACCTTCTGTGAGCCGGGCACTATAAGCGCAGTGACACCGGCAGCCTTTTTCTTTCCTGCGACAGCAGCGGTAAAGAGCCTGAGGTCTTCGATGCGGCCGTTTGTGCAACTGCCCAGGAAGACATAATCGATCGGGTGACCAAGAAGCTTCATGCCGGGTTTGAATCCCATATATTCAAGTGATTTGAGATATGAGCCGCTGGCGGTAAGGCCACAGTCCCCGGAAGAGGGTATTGTGCTGTTGACAGCCATTCCCATCCCGGGATTGGTTCCGTAGGTAATCATAGGCGGCACTTCGGCAGCGTCAAATGTAACCTCCCTGTCAAAATGTGCTCCACGGTCACTCCTGAGTGAGTGCCACTGATGAACCAGGTGGGCGAATCCACGGTTATCAGAGACAGAAGGTATCTGGGCCAGCCAGTTAAATGTAACCTCATCGGGTGCTATCAGCCCGCCACGGGCCCCCATCTCAATGCTCATGTTGCATATGGTCATGCGCGACTCCATGCTCAGTTTCCTGACAGCCTCACCGGCATATTCCACGAAGCAGCCTGTGGCACCACCGGCACCAAGTGATGCAATTACATAAAGAATCAGGTCCTTGGAGGTGACACCCTCCTGCAGTTTCCCTTTTACATTGATCCTCATCTGTTTCGGCCTCGACTGGAGCAGGCATTGCGTTGCAAGCACCATCTCCACCTCGCTGGTTCCTATTCCGAAGGCTATTGTTCCGAAGGCTCCGTGTGTTGATGTATGGCTGTCTCCGCAGACAATTGTCATTCCCGGAAGGGTGTACCCCTGCTCCGGCCCGGTGACGTGAACGATACCGTTACCCGGATCACCAATACCGAAATATGTGATACCTGCTTCCCGGCAGTTAGCCTCCAGAGTTTCCACCTGCAACCGGGAGACAGTGTCAGCTATGGGCAGGTGCTGATTGACCGTCGGGATGTTGTGATCAGCTGTGGCAATGGTCTGCTCCGGCCTGAATACGCCGATGCCCCTCTGCCGCAGGCCGCTGAATGCCTGCGGACTGGTCACTTCGTGGATGTAGTGCCGGTCAATATACAGAACATCAGGTCCTCCGTCTATTGACCTGACCACGTGCGCATCCCAGATCTTGTCAAAGAGAGTCTTTCCGCTCATTGTCTATCTTTGCAATTGCATCGATGAAAGCCTCAACAGATGCGGTTATTATATCAGTGTTTGCGGAGAATCCGTAATAGATGTTTCCCGCATGTTCAACCTGAATGTGAACCTTGCCCATGTCATCACTTCCCCTTGTGATTGCCTGGATGAGGAACTCCTCAAGGTGGACGTTCTCATGTATCAGGTGCTTCACCGCAGTGAATGCAGCGTCGATGGGTCCGTTTCCCGGAGCCGTAGAGGTGTGAACCTCGCCGTTTATCCTGATGCCAACAGTGGCAACAGGCATTACCGAGTTGCCGCAGAGGACCTGGAGCGACTCAAGCTTGAGACGCTTCTCCCCACGGAAGACCTCACCTGAAAGTATCCTGATATCTTCATCATTAATCTCCTTCTTTTTGTCAGCCAACATGAGGAAGCGGTGGTAGATCTCATCGAGCTCTTCCTTTCCCAGTTCAATCCCCAGTGCTTCCAGGCGGTGGTTCAGTGCAGCCCTTCCGCTGCGGGCGGTCAGGATTATTGATGATTCCCTTACGCCTACCTCCTTCGGGTCAATTATCTCATAGTTCTCCCGCTTCTTCAGCACTCCGTCCTGGTGTATACCCGACGAGTGGGCAAAGGCATTACGGCCTACTATGGCCTTGTTGGGCTGGACCGGCATGCTCATCAGCGTAGATACCAGCCTGCTTGTGCTGAAGATAAGCTTAGGCCTGATTCCGGTGGCCAGGTTAAGGTCGTGATGGCTCTTAATGATCATTGCAACCTCCTCAAGCGAGGTGTTGCCCGCCCGTTCACCGATGCCGTTGATTGTCACCTCTGCCTGGCGTGCACCGTTGATGAGACCCATCATGGTGTTGGCAGTAGCCATTCCCAGGTCATTGTGGCAGTGGGTTGAGATTATTGCCCGGTCAATGTTCGGGACATTCTCCATGAGATACCTGATCTTCGTGCCATACTCTTCCGGGAGGCAGTAACCGGTTGTATCCGGAATGTTTACAACGGTGGCTCCGGCATTGATCACAGCCTCCGTCACCCTGGCAAGATACTCATTGTCGCTCCGGCCTGCGTCTTCCGCATAGAACTCCACGTCGTCAGTGAATTTCCGGGCATACTTTACAGCATCAACTGCTCTTTTTATGATCTCCTCAGGTGTGGTCCTGATTTTGTACTGGATATGCCACGGTGAGGTGCCAATACCCGTATGAATACGCTTTCTTTCAGCATACTGAAGCGCTTCGGCGGCCACCTCTATGTCCTTCTTTACAGCCCGCGTGAGGGCGCAGATGACAGGCTCCCTTACAGCCTTTGATATCTCAACCACTGAGAGGAAGTCGCCGGGACTGGAGACCGGGAAACCTGCTTCGATTACATCAACGCCCAGTGCCTCGAGAGCCTTTGCCACCTCAATCTTTTCAACCGTATTGAGCTGGCATCCCGGCACCTGTTCCCCGTCACGGAGGGTGGTGTCAAAGAATATTACCCTGTTTTTGTCCATAATTTCCGTGCCAGGGTTATTTGTTTTCCGGTCTCAGTTTCCTTACTGCAGCACCCGCTCTCCATAGCTCAGAAGATCCCATCTCTGCGAGTTCAGCATTAAGCTGTTCCCTGTAGCCGGGTGCACCTGTTGAGGTGAGCACCCTGACGCACTCCTCGCCGGAGCTTACTTTTTCATACAGGTCGCGGAATACAGGGAGGGTG
>JAKAXP010000289.1 GCA_021816545.1 Bacteroidota bacterium | reverse complement strand
AAGGTTAATTATGGCGGAACAAATATTGTAATCTTTACCCTTAGGCCGGTGATAACCGCCAATGAATACCTCGAAAAGATCAGGGCAAAAGGGATTCTGGCACTTAAAACAGGAGAGAGAAGTATCAGAATGGTCACTCACCTCGATGTGAGTGACGAGCAGGTCGCCGAAGCCTGCAAAATACTCGCTAGCCTTTGAAGGTGAAGTAAATGGCTCCGAGAATACACAGGAAGGCAAACAGGTGATTGAGCCTGAATGTCTCAGTGCGGAAAAATATGAGTGTGAAGACCACGAATACTGAGATTGAGATCACCTCCTGGATGATCTTCAGTTCCACCAGTGAAAACGGTCCGCCGGTGCCCCGGTAGCCGATCCGGTTTGCCGGCACCTGGAAAAAATACTCAAAAAGGGCAATCCCCCAACTTGCCAGCACAATTCCCAGGAGTCCCAGCATGGCATTTTTTGAGACGTTCTGGTACTTCAGGTGACCGTACCAGGCAATCGTCATGAAAGAGTTGGAAACAATAAGCAGCAGGACTGACCAGAGGCCTTTCATAATTCCTTCCGGTAAACAAGTTTCGGATCACCGGGACCGTAGAACTCACGAAGTGTTGCTTCAAGTTCATAGCCGTTCCTGGTATAGAAATGCCTGGTAGGCTCATACAGCGGTCTGCCGGAGGTTTCTATCCAGAGTATCTTCGCGCCAAGCGTCCTGACTCTCTCTTCAACCTCCTTCAGAATTACGGAGCCATAATGCTTTTTCCGGTGTTCTTCCTGGATGGCTATCCAGTAAAGATCCCATGAATGCACTGAGGAGGGATTCGGGCCAAAATTCGCGAAGCCTATCACTTTGCCCTCTTCAAGCAGCCTGACCCAGTAATAGCCGCTTTTTTCCTGACCCTGCGTAAATGTCTCATCCGCAAGTGACAGTGCAACCTCTATTTCAAAGTCATAGAAATAGCCTGATGATGCAAGAATCTTTTCAAGTACGGGCCTGTCAGCCGGGTATATTTCAAATGATATTTCAGGCATGGTGTTTCTATATGTTCAGGTCATTTACGATATGCCTGATTATTTCCTGGTGTGTGTACCCGGCATGTATCGCTGCGGAGATAAATCCGCTGTCAGGGGAGATGCAGGGATTTGCGTTTACCTCAAGCACATACACGTTTTCATCACTGTCAACCCTCATGTCAACCCTTGCATAACCCTTCAGGCCGAATGTATGCCAGCAGCCTGTGACAGCAGCCCTGAGGTTGTTCATAAGCCTCTCACTCAGGTCTGCAGGGAAATGACGCCTGCTGTTCTCATACTGGAAGGTGTCTTCAACCCACTTGGCCTTGTAGCTTACAATACGGGGAATGTCATCCGGGTAATTGTGAAAGATCATCTCGGCCGGAGGAAGCATTTCAGGTCCGTCAGGACCGGCCTTGACACTCACGTTGAACTCCCGGCCGTCAATGAACTCCTCGATGAACCAGTGACGGTCATTCTTGTCGTTCAGGATATCCGGAACGGTTCCGTCAAATGTAAAGACAGAATCCTCTGTAATTCCAAGTGAACCGTCTTCCCAGACCGGTTTAAGTATGTATTTCCTGCCCGGTACAAGCTGTGATGCTTCTGATACACGGCAGCCGCCTGCCACAGGAATTCCGTTTGCCTTCATGATCCTGCGGGCCAGCACCTTACTGGCTGTGATGAAAGTTGCCTCCACAGGGCAGCCGGTATAGGGAATATGATGCATGTTGAGCAGGCCGGGGATGAAATAGAGTATTTCTGCCTTCTTGCCGACTGACTCCACGAGGTTGAAAACGAATTCAAAACCTTCACCGGCGATGCCGGCTATCTCATTGAAGAAGTTATCGGTTATGCCGCGGCGTTCCACCTCGTATCCGAGGCTCTGAAGGGTTTTGTCAATGAAATTGACCTGGTCAAGAACATCGAGCTCGTCCGGAAGTGCATCTGGGGCAGGCTCATTGTAAATTATCAGGCACCTCTTTGTCATTATTTCAGTCCGTATCTTTTTGTTGCTGAATTCATTATTATCTCCATAAGGGTACTGAAGGCGAGGCCGTTCATGCGTGATAGCATCGGCAGATCGGAGTGAACCGGGTTAAGTCCGGCGAGCGGGTTTGCTTCAATAAAGCACATCCTTCCGTGACGGTCAGCCCTCATATCGACACGGCCGGCATCAACTGCACCGAGTGCCCTCCATGCACCGAGCGCAACAGCATCACACTCCGGCTTTATATCATCATCATATACCCTGTACTGAACATAGTTCTCGTAGTTTTCCTTCACCTCAACGGAGTAGGGCAGGTTATCCTTACAGATCACCTCCATTCCGCCTGTAACCTTAGCATCTGCGCCGTTTCCGGTAACACCCACCGTGAATTCCCTTCCCGGCAGGTATTCCTCAACCAGGACTGGCTGATTATATGCGGTCAGCAGTTCGCTGACAAGTGCAGCAAGAGACTCACGGTCCCTGACGATACTCCTGGTGGTGATACCCTTTCCTGTCCCCTCTGCAACGGGTTTTACGAAGAGGGGAAACTCAAGTGATGAGAGGTCATCAAGATCATGCACTGAATTTGCAATGATACCCGGGCAAACCGGAACACCTGCAGCTTCAACCACCAGGCGGGTAAGGTATTTGTTCAGCGATACACCCATCACCACCGGGCCGCTGAACACGTAGGGTATCCTGTACTGGTCAAGCAGAGCGGGGACCACTGATTCGCGGCCGTCGCCATAAATTCCTTCTGCAATATTGAAAACCATATCCCACCGTTCGCCGGCAGCAAGTTTTTCAACAAGCTGGAAGATATTCCCGATACGGACAGTATCGTAACCGAGTCGTAAAATCTCATTTTCAAGGGCGACCACGGTCTCCTCCTTGTCAAATTCCGCCGTCTCGTCCATTGTATAACCCCGTTCCAGGTACCATGTACGGAGGTCATACGTCAGTCCTATCCTCATCAGGTACCTACTTTTTGTTCGGGTAAGTGTAACGGTTCTGTTTGTAGTTTCTGAGAACCCATTTTTCGGGGCCGCTTTCCACGACATAGTGTGGCAGGATAGGAATCTTGCCGCCTCCGCCGGGGGCGTCAACCACAAACTGTGGCACTGCATATCCGCTGGTGTGTCCGCGGAGGTTCTCGATAATATCTATACCTGTCTCTATGGTTGTCCTGAAGTGGCTTGAGCCGGGGATCAGGTCACACTGGTAGATGTAATAGGGCCTGACACGCACGGTGAGGAGCTTCTGCATTAGGCTCTTAGA
>JAKAXP010000288.1 GCA_021816545.1 Bacteroidota bacterium | reverse complement strand
GGTCTCCTCCTTGAGACTCCGGGAATAACCCTTCGCCTGTCAGGCGTAACAGTCAGTCCTTCAGAAAAGAAACGCCTTGAGGAGTTTATGGCAGCCGGGCTTGAAAACCCGGCAGGCAAGCCCGGTGTGACTCCGGAGATGATTATCGGAACAGCCCTCACATACCTCGGCGTGCCTCATTGCATGGGAGGTACTACGGCAAAGTGCATGGACTGCTCAGGACTTGTTTTCAGGGTGTTTGCCGCCCACGGCATCATCATGCCCCATAGCTCGGAAGAACAGGCAAGGTACGGGAAGATCATCACGCAGAAGGATCTGCTGAAGTCCGGTGACCTGGTCTTCTTCATCAGGACCTACAGCACCAGCCGGGTTATAACTCACTCCGGCATTTGCCTTGGAGACGGCACTTTTATACACACTTCCAGCAGCCAGGGGGTTACCGTCACCTCCCTGGATGATCCGTACTGGAGCGGAAGGTACCTCTTCGGCACCAGGATACTCGACTGACACCCTTCAGTACAGATAATACTCCCGGCAGGTTTCCGCGGCCGGGCCCGGCGGCCCGCATTGCAGGTCAGGGTCAGGTATTGGCGGCGGAGGGCATCAACACAGCCACAATGAAGGCGCCCGCCCCCCTCTCCTCCTGGGAGACTATTTTCAGCCCGGCTTCTTCTGCAAGCCTTGCCAGCCCGCCGCGCTCCATATAAGCCCTGAAGTTGCGGTAGTGCTCCCCTCCCGCAGCACGTTCTATTGTCCGGGAGAGCCACGCCGCCGGGCCCGGCCGCATAGGACAGCTGTAGTCGGCAATAATTATCCTCCCTGCAACGCGCCGCATCCCCAGGAGAACCTTCACTCCTGTTCCCGGGTCAAACTGGTGCATTGCCATGGTTGAGACAGCTGCATCAAATACCTTGTCCTGATAACCTGAAAGATCCGTGGCGTCATGCAATTCAAAGGCGACATTCTTTGCCCGGCGCCTGCCTGCTGCCTGGCGGGCAGTAAGAATCATGTCCTCCGAGAGGTCAAGCCCTGTCACATGACCGGCAATTGTTGCCATGGATAATGACAGTGCCCCTGTCCCGCACGCAACTTCAATCACTCTCTCACCGGGAGATATCATTGAAGTCACCCTGCGTCTCAGGCTGCCGATCAGCGGATCTATAAAGACCCTGTAGAGAAGTCCTTTGATTGAAAAACACATAACTGTTCAGATTTTCTTCCCGATATAAAAAACATACCCGTAATACTCCCCGTATTTGTCATAAAGCCTGGCTTCACGGCGTTCGTTTTCAACAAGATCCTCAGCAGCCCTGTTGCCACGATGCTTCGCGAGGAAGACTTCCTGCGCCTTCACCTGGTGCACATAGAAATGATCAGTCCAGCAGTTTTCAGGAAGGATGAAACATGCAACAGGCACGTAGCCTGAATTCTGTAACACTGCAACCTTGTTTGGGATTGTATCTATTTCAGCATAGGCGTCAAGCCAGAAGGTGTTGATCTCCTCAGGTCTCTCAGCGGTGAACCACGAGGCTTCGGAGACTGCTACAAAACCGCCGGGTTTGAGAAACCTATGCCAGTATTTCAGCCCCTTTTCAAAGCCGATATTGTAAATGGCCCCTTCTGACCAGATAAGGTCAAGCTCTTCCTCTGCGAACGGAAGATCATCCATTGATCCGACGATTCCCTTCACCCTGTCTTCAACATTTAGCCTTCCGGCGTTTTCGTTGAAGAGATCGATGAACACCGGGAACAGGTCGATGCCGGTAATTATTCCCGGCGTGTTCTGCGCCAGCGTCATAGTCTGTCCTCCTGTACCGCAGCCAAGGTCGGCAATGCGGGATCCGGCATTCAGGTTATCAACGAAACCCAGTGCCTTCATGGTCATCTCAGGGCTTCCCGGTCCCTGACGTTCCATGGATGAAAAATATTCACAGATAAGGCTGAAATCGAATTCGTGTATTGATTTGTTATTGTCACTCATGACTTTAATGTTTAAATGGTTTGAGTTTTTATCCGGGGGCAAAACAGGTACCCCTGGAACTTATAATGAAAGTTAATGATAAAAAATAACTGGCATCACCAGTAAATCGCCTGGGATGGCAAACGGATAACCATGGGGAAGCCCCGGTGGTCAGTTACAGTACACGATCCTTATTGAAACTAAGCATCCAGAGTTTTGAGAAGACAAAGTTATTCATTCATTTATCAGAAGAGTTCTATTCAGGTCAGTTTTTATGAGAATTGAAGTATTATATTCAATTCCGGGCAAACAATCTTTCGTGATTTTTACTAATTTGTTGAGCATGATCAGAGCAATGATACTTTCCCACGATGGTCCGCCGCGTTGAGTTAACCACAGAAAGACTGAGCCTGCGTCCGCTTGAAATGACTGATGCAAAGGATCTCTATTCATACCGCTCTGACCGGATCATCAACAGGTACCAGGGGTGGATACCGGTAAGTATTGAAGATGCAGAACAGTTCATCAGTACAAGGGTGTCACCGGTCATCAACATCAATCGGACGTGGTTTCAGTTTGCAGTTGTTCTTAAGTCAACCGGCAAGGTTATTGGTGATATAGGTCTCTTCTTTTTTGATGATGATAATATGCAGGTTGAACTTGGCTGCACCCTTGACAGCAGGTATCATGGCTGTGGATATGCCACCGAGGCACTCCGGATGGTGATAGGTTTCCTGTTCGGCACACTTGACAAACACAGGCTGATTGCTACCATTGATCCGGAAAATACAAAATCAATAAATTTGTTTGAAAGACTCGGTTTCAGGAGGGAGGCGCACTTCAGAAAATGCAGGAGGGTTAACGGAATATGGGCTGATGATGTTGTATATGCACTTCTTCGTGAGGATACTGTGCCTTCCTGAATGGGCAACCTCTAATGGAATGGAAGGACCTCCTACTGATATTCAAATACTAATCTCCTCAATATGTACAATATATAGACATTGTACCCTTATGAAAAGCAAACTGTTTCTTTCATACTTTTTACTGTTGCTGTAATTCTTCCTCTCTTTGGTCAGGACAGGAGCATCAGGCTTGATTACAAAGAGAAAGCATGCCGGCCTTAACGCGACACCCCCAGATTGTTACCCACACTTATTACCTGTATTTGTGGCAAAATATGCAACAATTAATTTGCTTATGCAACGAATACCTTGTATATTCGTTGCATAATAAGCAACAAATGAAGCGATACATTCATCAGCTTGACAGGTGGCCTGAATTATATTGGAGCAATGATGATTGCATCGGGATGCTCGGAGAGGTCAGGCACCTG
>JAKAXP010000287.1 GCA_021816545.1 Bacteroidota bacterium | reverse complement strand
GATGATCACCGGCGGCCACGGAAGCTCGGTTGTCTCAATCAGGGGCGACCTTGACCTTAAAACAATAGCCAGCCTCTCCGACAGCATGGGAATCGGGGAGCTTGAGGATCTCGAAAAGGTAAAGAGGTGACCATTCTTCCCCGCACTTGCGAGGGCTGACTGATTCCGGGAAACCAAATAGTAGGACAAATTGCCCCGGCCCGGAGAGGGCTGACTGATTCCGGGAAACCAAATAGTTGGACAAATTGCCCCGGCCCGGGCCGATTGATTCTGAAAAATCAACCGGTTGAACAATTTGCCGGATTATCACGTTATTGGGTCATGCAACCTGAATTTCTGATGATCGACAATATTGACAGCATCAATACACCTGAAGAACTCCTTCAGGCATACACAGCACTTTTTCTTTTCCTGGGCAGCTCGGTTTCCATGTCACCGGGCGAGAGCGGCCTGCCGCACCTGTGTGACGCTGGACTGCTACGCAACCTGCCAGTAGGCAGCACTAACAGCAGGTTTCAGCTGGCCAGCAGACTGCTGAAGTCTCCCTGCCCGGTGAAGCACCAGTGTCATCTGGCTGTTGGAGACAACTACATGTCACTTCTGGCTGGCAGCAAAGATTCAGCAGCATATCCTGCAGCTTCTCACTGGTTTAATACCGGCAGTGCTGCCGAAGAACACTATGCCGAACAGGCCAGCCTCTACGGCAGGTACGGATACAGCAGGGCCGATGATTGCGGACTGCCCCCGGATCACCTCGGCATCCAGCTCCTTTTTACCAACCTGCTCCTTGAGAAGTACCTGACGGAAGACGATTATGAGATCAGGGCAATGATAGGCAGAGATCTCATACAGTTCATCAACAGGGAAATGCTCAACTGGCTGCCGCGATGGGCAGAAGCCGTCTCTGATAAGTCAAGGACGAAATGCTACACCGGTATATCAGGTCTGATAATCGGCGGGCTGGAGGATGTACGCGATACTGTTAAGCGTCAGAAGTTGGGATTGTAAAACCGCCTGATAGCTCCCATGTAATACTCGTTCCAGCCTTCGGCTATATTCTCATAATCTTCTACGGGAATATTTGTATGTTCAACCGTAACTGCGGTCGCTCCACCGTTGCCGTTTATTGTGATTGTAACCTGCGATTCCAGTTCCCTGTCACCAAAGTACCATTCCTGGACCACTTTCTTGTCTGGCACCAGGTCAATTATCCGTCCGCAGATATCCCCGTCCCACATATTGAATTCCTCTCCCGGTTTTGAAGGCATTACTGCCGGGTAACCGGACCAGAGTTCAATTGTGTATGGGTTGGTAAGCGCCGCATAAATATCTGAAGGCTCGGCGTTGATATGAAATGTTTTCTTGAAATTCCGCATGATAAGCGTTAGTTTTCCCCTGTTTAAATGTATTAATAAATCCCTATCCCAGTTCCGCGAGATAACGTTCAGCATCAATGGCTGCCTTACAGCCGCTTCCCGCTGCCGTCACTGCCTGCCTGTAGACGCGGTCAGCCACGTCACCGGCAGCAAAGACACCGGGTACTCGCGTTCTTGTTGAACCCGGGTCTGTGATAATATATCCTGTCTCATCAGTCTCCAGCCAGGGCTTGAAGACCTCGGAGTTGGGTGTATGTCCTATTGCAAGAAAAAAACCGTCAATATTAATATTGAACTTCTCTTCTTCAGGTGTTCCCTTGCCGCGAACGAGAACAGCCCCTTCGACACCCTGTGTGCCGAACAGGTCCTCAACCTGGCACTTCCAGAGAATCTCGATATTGGCTGTGTTCATCACCCTGTGCTGCATCGCCTTGCTGGCGCGAAGCACATCACGCCTGACGATCATATAGACTTTCCTGCAGAGACCGGCAAGGTAGCTTGCCTCCTCGCATGCAGTGTCTCCCCCTCCCACAACTGCTACATCCTTCCCGCGGTAAAAGAAGCCGTCACAGGTGGCACAGGCCGATACACCCATTCCGGCATACTTCGTTTCGGCAGGAATGCCGAGATACTTCGCGGTAGCGCCGGTGGAAAGTATCACCGTGTCTGCCTCTATCTCCACAGTGCCGTCAAATGTCACCTTCAGCGGCTTGCCGGAGAAGTCTGACGATGTTGCAATGCCAAAGCGTATCTCCGTACCGAACCGTTCTGCCTGCTTGCGCAGATCCTCCATCATTTCAGGTCCGGTGACTCCATCAGGGTAACCGGGGAAATTTTCAACTTCGGTGGTGGTTGTAAGCTGCCCCCCCTGCTGCAGACCGGTATACAAAACGGGCTTCAGGTTGGCACGGGCGGCATAGATTGCTGCCGTGTAACCTGCAGGGCCGGAACCTACTATAAGACACTTTACTTTTTCACTTGCTGAGGCAGGCTTCTTATTCACTTCACCTGCTGTTTCGAGCGGCTTGAAAAACTGCATGATGCTATTTCTTGATTCAAGACGACAAAAATAGCAATTAAATGAGACGAAAATCTAAAAAGTTATAATTATGCGTCT
This sequence comes from Bacteroidota bacterium, assembly GCA_021816545.1. Classification (GTDB taxonomy): domain Bacteria; phylum Bacteroidota; class Bacteroidia; order Bacteroidales; family VadinHA17; genus SR-FBR-E99. The sequence goes on along the minus strand of JAKAXP010000287.1, from coordinate 804 downwards.
GGTTGAAATCACTGAAACTGTTGAGTCACTGCTTACTGCACCGATTGCAGGTTTTTGTGAAATCTTTATTTTGCGCAGGAACTCCTCTGCAGAGCTGTCGCTGTTGAACCTGAACGAGGCAACAGTATCGCTGCCGTGCCTGATAAGCAGGGCACTGTATTCACTTGCAGTGCCAAGCCTGTCAGACAGCCCGGGGATGCCGTTGTATATCCCCAGCGGTCCCCTTACCAGTACGGCTCCCCTCATCGTTTCCTCATCAACAGCTTCACTGTAAAAGCTGCCGGGATCAAAAGGGGGTTCAGCAATATTTTCTATCATCAGGACAGCAAGGTCAGCTGACCGCTTCTGGTCGGCCTCGCTGCCGGTATCATTTATTATGCTTACATAATAAGGGCCCTTGCAGAACTGCAACTGGTAGGCCGAACGGCAGAGGTGCTCTGTGAGCTTCTGCCCCGCGTTGCACCTGAAGCGCGAAACTGAAAAAATCCCGAACGCTGCCTCTGCATCCTTCATCCGGTACACCTCCGCCTTGATGTCACTGCCGTCGATGACAAGCTCTGTCACAAGCAGGGTGTCAAAACCGTATTCAAGATAAAGCTCGGCACCACCGTTTATATATCCGTACAGCGATGTCTCTGTAAAGGTGCGGCTCTGTGCCGACTCAACACCGTTCATCCCTGACAGTGCACGGGGTACGAGGGTAATCTGAGCCCCGGCAGTTACCGTAATGATTGCCAACAGTGCTGCCGTAAGGATTGCCGCTGAAAACGATTTCATATCCGGTAAAACGTGCTATCCCAGTAA
>JAKAXP010000023.1 GCA_021816545.1 Bacteroidota bacterium | reverse complement strand
TGTAAGGAAAAGGGGCTATTCAGGCGATACATTCTACTGGTTCACACCGCTGGATTCAGAAGGCAGACGAGGCAGCGCATTTGCCACAGTTCAGAAAATGAGCAATTTAACCGATGTGTCCGGTGAAATTATAGTAACCTCAGAAAGGAAGGCTGAGGTGTGCGTTCTGTTCTACCCTCCGTACTATGCCTCAGAGCTTGAAAGACCTGCCGGAGAAGCCTGCGGACTGACATTCATCGCCTCGGCAATAAGAAGGCCTGCCTATTTTGACGGGCTGCTGAAAGCCCTGCAGGTGCTGAATGTTGAATATGACATGGCTGACCTGAACAATGCCACGCCGGAGTCACTGTCCGGTTACAGGCAGGTCTGGATTTTCGCCACTGACGAGATGGATGCCCATGCCCAGGAGGCTGTTGCCGGATACATGACAGGAGGTGGTCATGCAGTCATCTATCCTTATCTTCCTGACCGCGAAACATCACAGCAGCCATGTACACTCTTGCGTGATGCAATTGGTCTGGCGCCATCAGGTATCGAGATTATTGATTCACCGTTGATTGACCTGCTTGATCAACAGGATATAAAATGCAGCAATCCACTTGTGGTCTTCTCATCCGAATCACTTGCAGGCGCCGAAATCATTGCCCGTACAATCAACGGCACACCATGCGGTTTTGAAAAGGGCATAGGTAGGGGAAAGGTCACTTTCATCGGCACCTGGGCCGGTTTCGATACGGAAGGACACAGACAGTATTATGAGACTCTGCTGCAGAGGTCTGGCGCGAGACTGCGGAACACATCTTCTGAAAATGCATTCCTTGTTGCCAGGGAGAGGTTTACACCTGACGGAAAGGCGTTGTTGTTTGCAGCAAATTACTATAATGAGGAACTTACAGGAAGGGTAACATACACCCACCCCGTCACCGGCGAGAATGTAACCATCCCGATGGCTTCAGAAAATAATACCTGGCCACCGCTGATGGCGGTACTAACACCTGTATGCCTTGAACTCACTTCAGGTATCACCATGCTGCACTCCACATCTGACATCACTGGTTTTGAGATGAAGGGAGATGAGCTGCATCTGACCATTTGCGGTGACCGCGATCTTCCGGGTGAAATTGTTCTGGAAGGGCCGGGAATTTCCAGGATCAGTTCAGCTGAGCTTGATAACCTGCCCCTGCGGATTTGCCGGAAGGGAGAAAGGGCCGCCATTACATACAGGCATGAACACAGACGGGAGTCATTGTTGAGTATAGTTATCAGCTGAAGGCCCCGGGTGTAAATATCCAAAATATTCAGGAAACATGAATATCAGAAACGAGGCAGGCCTTGCGGCAGAGATACTTGAAAACGGGGCGGTAGGCTGGGTTGAGGCCGCACCTGTATTGATAAGCCTAAGGAGAGCCTCTCTTTATTCCGGAGCATATGCAAATGTCTGGCTCCGGAAAAGAGGGAGGAGTAAATGGTTTCTGCCACTGACGGGTCCGGGAAATGAAAGCAGGTTCAGAGTGGCAGGCGGAATCTTCTTCGCCGAAGGCACTCATGACGGAATAAGTTATGTCTGCACCCTCAGGCTGTCGGATAAGAGCCTGAGCTGGGAATGGAGGATAGATCTGCGGAACGGCAGCGGCGGAGATACTGAACTTGATCTGGTATGCCTTCAGGATGCAGGGCTGAAGACCGCATCTCCGGGCCTTGTAAACGAATACTATGTAAGCCAGTATACCGAAAGGAGAGTTCTTGAAGACCCTGTACACGGAAAAGTGGTTTGCTGCCGCCAGAATATGAAGGAATCGGGCGGACATCCGTGGATGATGATGGCCTCACTGGGACGTGCAGCCTCGGCATGCACTGACGGGATGCTGTTTTACGGAAGGAGTTACAGGGCGACAGGGATCCCGGAAGGACTGCTTGCAGACAGCCTGGATGGTGAATATGCCGGGGAGTCATCGGTAGTTGCCCTGCAGGAAGAGCCATTCATTCTCCATGTTGGTGAATCACGGTCAGTCAGATTCGCCGGGACATTCCTTCACAATCATCCTCCGGCCACATCCGAGGCAGATCTTGACAGGCTTCCAGGGCTGATGAAGGAATTCAGCCATGATCCTTTCATTTCCCGGGAAGCAATCCGGAAAGAAGAGGGAGGCGGAAGTGACGGGAAATCAGGGATCAAGGCAGAATCGGGTCTCGGCGGTGAGTTGAAGTCCCGGATCAGCGGAGAATCAGGGATCAAGGCAGAATCGGGTCTCGGCGGTGAGTTGAAGTCCCGGATCAGCGGAGAATCAGGACACGGCAGTGAGTGGAAGTCCCGGATCAGCGGAGAATCAGGACAGGGCAGTGAGGAGACCTCGCGGGTCACGGAAACAGATTATCCGGAGGATTCTTTCAGTCATGTCTCTGACCTTTTCGGCCAGCCGGTGTTCCTGCAGTCGGATGATCTTGATAATGATGAGATTGAAAAACTCTTCCCGGGAAACCGGAGACATGAAGAGACTGCGGCAGGAAAGCTACTGTCTTTCTTCCGGGGTGACTGCAGCCATGTGATGCTTCGCGGCAAGGAGATTCTTGCTGACCGCCCCCACGGTCATATAATGCATACCAGGACGGCTTATGTCCCGGATGACCGGGTTATGTCAACCACCTGTTATGCGTTCGGTGTTTTCAACTCCCACATAACCCAGGGAAATACAAACTTCAATACCCTGCTTTCAGTCTGCAACAGCCAGTTCAATCTCAATCCGTACACCGGCCAGAGGATTTTTGTGACAGCAGGCGGGAAAAGGATGTTGCTGGGAGTCGCCTCAGCATTTGAGATGGGCCTCAATTACTGCAGGTGGATATACAGGGAAGGGCGCAATCTTTACCAGGTCCGTACGTGGACGTCGGGAGAAACAGCACAGGTAAACACTGAGTTCAGGGTTCTTGATGGAGGGCAGGTTGAGCTGCTGGTTACGCATGACTTTGATGAGCTTAACGGCTGGACTCTAATGCCCGGAACCCGTGTCGGAGAGTATTGTGCCAAGCCTGCTCAGGACAGCATGATTGTCTCCAGATACCCTGAAGCCGGTTTCATAATAAGCATCCGGAGCACTGACAGCAGCTGCATTGCGGGTGGCAGGGGACTGGAATGCCCTGATGCCTGGCCCTGTGAGCCAGGTCTTTTTGCAGTCAAAACCGGGCCGGTCACCCGTTTAGGCATCAGTTTCACCGGTTGTGTTTCCGAAGAAATCGCCCCTGTATTGTCTGATGACCCGGAGGTTGAGTTTGCATCTGACGCCAAAGGTGCCTCGGATGAATGGATGGAACTTAGCCGGTCACTCTCAATAGAAAGCAGCAATCAGGACATTGAAGCAATAAGAGAGATACTGCCATGGTTCGGGATGAACGCCTTAACACATTTCCTCACCCCATATGGTCTTGAGCAGTTCAGCGGTGCTGCCTGGGGTACGCGCGATATTTCACAGGGACCGGTTGAACTGCTTCTGTCAATGGGGAAATATGCCGAAGCACGCAGGGTACTGGAAGTAATATTCTCAAATCAGGAACCTGACGGCGGATGGCCCCAGTGGTGGATGTTTGACAGGTACAATGACATTCGTGCCGACAGTGCTCACGGAGACGTGATTTACTGGTGCCTTATTGCTGTCAGCAGTTATATAAAGTCAAGCGGTGACTTTGATTTCCTGAATGAAAGATTGCCTTATTACAGGAAGGATAAACAATCTGAAACCATTATTGCTTCACTTGGAGAGCATATTGACCGTTTGGTTAAAAAGGTTATAATGTCATTTGTGCCGGGGAGGAGCCTGGTGCGTTACGGAGGTGGTGACTGGAACGACTCACTGCAGCCTGTAAGCCGGGATCTGGCAGAGAAGCTTGTCTCATCGTGGACAGTGGAGATGAATTACCAGGCATTCATGCAGTATGCTGATGTCTGTGCGGCTGCAGGCAATCATGAGGGAGCTGCTGAAATGAGCGGTTATGCAGCAAGGATAAGGGATGACTTCAACAGTTACCTTGTACGTGACGGAGTTGTGGCAGGGTATGGCCTTGCAGGGGATGACGGTACGATAACCCTGCTTCTGCATCCGTCTGACACAACCACTGGCATCAGTTACAGCCTGCTGCCGATGGAGAGGGGAATAGTAAGCGGCATCTTCACCCAGGAACAGGCTGTACATCACCTTGAACTGGTTGAAAAATATCTCAAGGGCCCTGACGGTGCGAGACTGATGGACCGCCCGCTGAGATACAGCGGGGGTATTCAGAGGATCTTCCAGCGGGCGGAGAGCAGCACTTTCTTCGGGAGGGAGATAGGGCTTATGTATGTTCATGAGCATATAAGGTATGCGGAGGCGCTGGCCCGCACCGGCAGGGCCGATGAATTCCTCATGGCTCTCCGGCAGGCGGTGCCGGCAGACTGCAGGGCTGTGATACCCCCGGCAGACATACGTCAGTCAAACTGCTATTACAGCAGCTCTGATGCAATCTTTGAAAACCGATACAAGGCTGACCTGCATTACAATGAGATACTTGAGGGGAAAACGGCTCTCAGGGGTGGATGGAGGATATACTCAAGCGGCCCCGGGATCTTTGCAGGCATAATCATGACCCATCTGCTTGGTATACGGAGGGAATGGGGAAGATATGTAATTGATCCTGTACTTCCGCCAGCCCTTGACGGGCTGAAGGCCACCATGAAGATCGCCGGCCGCATGATCACATTCACTTATCACGTCAGGGAGGGCAGCAGCGGGCCCAAACGGATTGTGGTCAACGGCAGGGAACTGAACGTGAAGCTTGAGCATAACCCGTATCGTGCCGGCGGAGCCGTTGTTGATGATGACACCTTCAGTGATCTACCTGACGGCCATCCGAACACAGCAGAAATTTACCTCTGATTCACCCATGTGAGCCGGGTTTGATTATCCGGCCAATCGAACAATTTCCTATATTTACATCACAACAGGAAACTGAGGTAATAATTTGGATTTATGTCAGACTTTCCGGCCGGGGAGACCCGAAGATCGCTGATACTGTCAATTTGTTTGATCTTGCTTGCGCCTTATCTGGCTGGTCAGCCGGGAGGTGGCATTAATGACATCCATAAGTTCATCCCTGGATCTGTCCCGGTCAACAGCCAGAACTGGGATATCTTCCGTGACCCGGTGAGCGGTTATGTCTATTTTGCCAATTCTGCAGGACTCATTGAGTACAACGGCATCACTGCAAGAACCTATGCTGTGCCGTACACCCAGGGGGTAAGGTCGGTTTACATAAACAGTGACGGGGTGATTTTTACCGGTTCCTATGAGGATTTCGGATACTGGAGCAAGGACCGGTCGGGAATGCTCTCTTATACTTCACTGGCATCAGGGGCAGGCGTAGCACGGAATGATGAGATATGGAACATTTCCGAAATAGGCCATACACTGTATTTCCAGTCATTCACCTCCGTTTACATCTATGACTACAATGTTGTCAGGAGGGTGGCGGCTCCCTCCTCCATGCTTTTCTTCTTCAGGGTTGGCGAGAGGTTTGTAGCGCAGGCTATAGATCAGGGCCTCTACTGGTTCGACGGTTCCGGGTTTGAATTTATTGAAGGAAGTGAAATATTCGCATCTCACAAGGTTCATGCGTTGATTGAATTCAGTCCTGGCGAGATGTGGATATGCACTGCAAATGACGGTGTCTATGTTTTTGACGGAGCCGGGTTCAGATACCTTGACAGTGAAATCTCGGGATACCTGAAAGAAGCATCCTGCAATGCAGGACTGGCCGTGGATGATTCCCTGATTGTGTTCGGAACTATCCTCAGGGGTGTTGTGCTCTGTGACAGAAGCGGACGGATGCTTGATGCATTTGATTATTCCAACGGTCTTAACAACAATACCGTACTTTCCCTTTTCCTAGACGGCCAAAAAGGGCTTTGGATAGGCCTGGATGACGGGGCGAACTATATCAGGACAAACTCGGCAGTAACGTATTATGAGAACTCGAGCGGTGATCTGGGTACCATTTATACGGTAATCAGGGACCGGGATCATCTTTATCTAGGGACAAACCATGGCCTGTTTGCCGCTGCTATTGACTCAGGAAGCGGCACTTACCGGTTCACCGGTCTGAAGATCATCCCTGAAACGCAGGGACAGGTATGGAAACTTTCCCAGTATGGAGGGCAGATCCTGTGCGGCCATAATGACGGCACCTTCCTGGTGGATGACCTTAAAGCTTCAAGGATATCGGATGTGACGGGAGGCTGGTCGGTCAGGCCATTCGGGGAATACCTCATTCAGGGAACGTACACCGGCATTGTCTCTTTCAGGATGGGGTCAGCCGGAAAATGGGAGTTCAACGCCAGGATTGAAGGATATTCGGAACCGACGCGATTTGTTGAGATTGACTACCTGGGTTATGTCTGGGCACTCCATCCGCAGAAGGGGGTATACCGTCTGGAACTCAACGAGAAGGCTGATTCGGTCATCAGTTCCCTTTATCTCAGTTCTGCAGCAGACAGTGTACGAATCCTTTCAATGTCAGTTCTGAACAATCAGATGGTTTTCATTGGCACTGACCATATATATGCCTTTGACTATGAAAGAAGGAGCTTTTTCCCGGTTACTACGCTGGAGCCGGGCCTGGGGGAGTTTGTAAGGGCAACTCAGATAATTCCGTATCAGAAGAACAGTTACTGGTTCGTGCTTGACAACAGGATTGCTCTCTTCAATATCAGTCGTGATCTTCAGGCTGAGAAGGTTATGGAGTTTGTGCATGAATACGCCAACCTTCCGTGGCGTGAACAACAGATCATGTCGCTCGATTCCGGAAGGCTCCTGATACCGACCAGACAGGCCTTCAGCATCTATGACCTTGACAGGCTCGGCAGTGAATCCGGGGTTTCGGCACTGACCGTCAGCCGCCTGGTGTTCAGCGGAGGCAACAGAACCACGACGGTTTTCCCGGGATCACAGGAAGAGCGAGCCGTACCCAGACGGGAAAACAACCTGACCGTGATAATTGCAAATCCTTCAGGGTTTGACCGGGAAGTCCGGGAGTATCTCTACAGGATTCCTGAGCTTGGCGAGGAGTGGTACCGGACGGCAACTGATAATTTCTCACTCCTCAATCTGCGTCACGGGGAATATCATCTCCAGGTGAGGGAGGCAGCCGGTAACGGTGTGGCAGAGGCAAGTTTCACAATCAGGAGGCCTTTCGCCCTGAGCGGGTGGGCGATGCTGCTTTATATCCTGGCGGCAGCGGGTATGGCGACAGCCGGTATAATGATTTTCCGTTCCAAGCTTGAAAGCCATCGCCGGATGATTGAATATGAGGTAGGGAAGAACAGGCTTGAAAGTGAGCTCGATTACAAGAGCTATGAGCTTATGCTTACGATGCGGTACCTGATAAGGAAGACTGACACACTGAGGGAGCTTCGCGACAAGCTGGAGACAGCCAAGGAGAATTCAGCGAAAATGCCGGCACGGTTCATCAGGGAGATGGAACAGATCATTGACCACGGACTTGACACCCAGACGGAGGAGTGGCAGAATGTGATGAAGAACCTGAAGCTGTCTCAGGAGGGGTTCTTCAGCAAGCTCAAGAAGAAGTACCCGACACTGACTCCCAATGACCTGAGGCTCTGCTCGTACCTTCGCATGAACTTTACCACCAAGGAGATAGCCAACCTCTCAAATATCTCGACCAGGGCTGTGGAGATTGCCCGCTACAGACTAAGGACGAAGCTTAACCTCAGTCATGACGTGAACCTGACAGAATTTCTGATTCATGAGGCTGAGTCAAATGATAACTGAATCTGAATAAGGTCATGCGGCAGTGGCAGGTAAACCACGGCAGCTGCAATTAGAGTTTTGTCTCCTGCAGTACGAAGCCGACTCCGCGGAGGGTCTTAAGACTCAGGCCGGTATCAGGAGAGAGGTATTTTCTGAGCCTGCTGATGAATACATCCATGCTGCGTCCAAGGAAGTAATCGTCTTCGCCCCATATCTCTGTCAGGATCTGTTCGCGCGTCAGCGACTTATTCCTGTTCATCATCAGGTGCCGCAGCAACTGGGCTTCGCGCAGTGTCAGCTTCTCCTTACCGGCAGGTGTTACCAGTTCGAGGGCATTGTACCTGAGAGTGGTACCTGAGAGGGTATATTCGTCTTCAGCCACCGAGTAAACCCTCCTGAGGATGTTGTTGATGCGGAGCAACAGCATTTCCGGGTCAAACGGTTTGGTGATGTAGTCATCTGCCCCCAGTTTCAGTCCTCTGATCATATCCTCCCTGAGGCTTTTTGCCGTAAGGAATATGAAGGGTATCCCCGGATTCTGGGCACGCAATTTTTCGGCGAGGGTGAATCCGTCCATTTCAGGCATCATGATATCGAGGACACAGATATCAGGTGCAGCAGAATGAAATTTGTCCCATGCCTCGCGGCCGTTGCGGGCGAGGGTTACTTCGAATCCGCTCATCGAGAGGTACTGCGTAAGTATATTCCCGAAATCGATATCGTCTTCGGCAAGCAGGAGTTTCATATCTTATTCTGGATTGGTATTTTAATCTTGAATGTTGTGCCGCGCCCCGGCTTGCTGGTGACTGATACATCCCCACCGTGAGCCACGGCTATACGTCTGACATAATAAAGCCCCAGCCCCAGACCTTTTGTTTTATGGATGTTTCCCTGCGGTACCCTGTAGAACTTCTCAAAAATATGTCCCAGATGTTCTGAAGGAATACCTACACCGTTGTCGGCAACTGATATTTCAAGGTCATTTCCGGATGACGCGGAGGTTACTTTTATCACCGGTTCACGGTCACAGTATTTTACTGCATTTGTAAGCAGGTTGCTTATCATCGTTGTAAAATAAACGATATCCACTGGTATCTCCAGTCCGTTGTTGCAATATTCTTCCTCGACCTTTGCGCATCCGTCGCACGAAGTGAGGAATGAGCATACAACCTGGTGGAGAAGTTCGTCAATTACCACATTATGCCTGTCAAGCTCAAACTCCTGTCTCTCCAAGAAGCTGACTTCGAGGATTGTATTGATAAGCTGGTTCAGGTGCACACTCTGTTTGCCTATCAGCCTGGCCGTTTCAAGAACCTTGTCACGGTCTCCGAGCACCTGCTCCTTCTCAAGGGTCCTTCCTGCCACGGTGATTGTTGAGAGAGGGGTTTTGAGCTCATGAGTCATGTTGTTGATAAAATCGCTTTTCAGCTCAGACAGGCGGCGTTCCTCCATCAGGTTACGCCATGTAAGGCCAAATACCAGGATGACGATAAGTACACTGCCAAGTATCAGGATGAATGAGAGGAGGGCTTCGCGGAGTACAAGTTCATTCTTGTGTGTAAGGTCAATGAGGTAATGAAACTCAATTATGAAGTTATTGTGTTCCTCCCTGAAGGTGTTGACAACGATCATATTCTTTTTGGGCTTGGAATATGTCGTATCAGCCATGACTGTCTTGCCATACGGCGAGAGCAGCACCAGTTTTGAAATGGCAATATGAGTTTTGAAGTCGTTGTCAAATCCCTCGTTGCCGATGTATGATTTAAAGAAGGAGGTCAGTTTTTCATTTTCCTCCATTATTTTATATGTTTCCTTCAGGGCCATCCGGCTCAGGGAGGCGGTGTCATATGATGCCCGGAGTCTGACCAGTTCTTCGGAAATCAGGTATTCGGCAAATTTGTCAGTGATATCCATGGCCTTTTCAAACCCGTTGCTCTTCTTTTTTGAGATCAGGAGTGAAAGTCCCTCTCGGGAAAGGCTCTTGTACCTCATCAGGAGTATCTCCTCCTTCTGTCTCCAGGTGCTGCGGATCATGAAGATCTGTACTGCCACGAACAGAAGCAGTGCGGCCAGGGAAATAAAGAAAAGGAGTTGACGCTTCATTTCACATTCGATTATTCAACATTATTCAAAACTGGCCGGTGGACAGGATGGTTAACTGTTTCCCGATTTCCCTCAAAATTAATCAATGAATTCCGATGATGAAGATGATTAACCTGACATTAACCTCTCATTAACCTTGACTTACGTATACCGGGTGTAATTTTACACTGTTAAACTTTTTAAAAGGGCAGTCATGAAAAGAACAGTAAATTTTATCACAGTCGCCGTAATGGCAGTAATGCTTTCATCGGCAGGGGCATATGCACAGGATGCTTCACAGAAAGCAGCTGACGAAAAGAAGAAGCAGGAAGAGCTTCAAAAGCAGGCAGAGCTTCAGAAGAAGGCAGAATATCAGAAGCAGAAGGCCCTGGATGAAGAAATGAAACTCAAGCAGGCAGAAATTGAGGCCAAGAGAAAGGAGATCCAGGAGAAAATGGCAGATATAGATGCAGACAATCTCAAGAACCAGAAGGAACTGGAATGGACCTACAAGGAATTTGATGACCTCGGCAGGATGGGGCGTGATGTTTACAGGCAAATGCCGGTTGTTGTCGTGCCTGATGTGCCTGATCTTTCCGGGTTCAATTATGACAATGCAAATAATATCTACCTGTATACAGGTTACGGGCACAAGAGCAAGCCGGGTTCGTCATGGAATTATTCCCGCCAGGTGATGGAGGCAACATTCTCAAACGAGCTGACAATGAGTGCAGAAGATATGGACAATGTGAGCCTTTCGGTTTCAGGGGACTGTGCCGAGGGTTCGATGGCAGTAACAATTGTAATGCCCGACGGAAAGCAGCTCTCGGAGGTTATTCTTGACGAGAATGGCAGTCTGAACTGGAGGAAGAGCTTCGAAGCCGGTGAGAGCAACGGCTGGAAGAACGGCAAATGGACATTCAGGATAAAGGCAAAGGCGGCAACGGGAAACCTGCGTATTTCTATGAACTCTTACTGATTTTTGGTTTTCTGCTTTTTATTGGTTCAAGTCACCGGTCCGGTTTGAATCCGGGGGAATCACCCGGACCAGTCAGGGAGACAGATCTAAAGTCTGTCTCTTTTCTTGTTTGGACCATTTTAGTTTTGCCCCGTGACGGCATATTGTTAAATTTGCAGGGCATAAAAAATCAGGCATGAAGAAATGCATTTTCTGGGTGGCAGCACTGGCTCTTGCTGCCGTTTCCTGCGGGCCGGGGACCTCCACCAGGGATGACAGGATGACTGTTACGGTTACTATCCCGCCCTTTGCATGGTTTGTGGAGCAGATAGGAGGTGATGATTTCAAGGTAAATGTGCTGCTTCCGCCCGGGGCGGACCATCATATCTGGGAGCCGCTTCCGGCACAGATAAGCTCACTCTCGGGTTCTGCAGCCTTCATTATGAATGGCCAGCTAAGCTTTGAACACGCCTGGATGGACCGGTTCAGGCAGGTCAATCCTGACATGAAGGTTTTGGACCTGTCAGGGAATATTGAGATGATAGGGCATGAAGATATTGAGGATGGCGGTGAAGACCGTGAAGGTCATGGTCATGCTGAGGGTGTTGGCGAAGACGGACACGCGCACGGCGGTCCTGATCCTCATTACTGGATGTCTCCTGTTGCTGCAAGGATCATGGCCAGGGATGTACGCGATTTTCTGGCTGAGATAAACCCGGCTTCTGCAGAAAAGTATGATGCAAACCTTTCAGCAGTCAGCAGGAAGATTGCGGAGGTCGATTCAACAGTCAGGGCTGCGCTGGGCGACGATCCGCACAGGACGGTACTGATTTACCATCCTGCGCTGGCGTACATGGGGCGTGATTACGGGTTCGAGCAGGTTTCATTTGAGGATGAAGGGAAGAGTCCCTCGCCGGCCCGGATGAAAGAGCTGATTGACGTTGCCCGTGAAAAGGGAATAAAGATTATCTTCATACAGGCGGAGTATGATGTCCGCAATGCCCAGTCGCTCTCCCGTGAGACCGGTGCGAGGCTTGTTGTCATCAACCCGATGAACCCGGAGTGGCCGGAGGCTGTTATTGAGGTAGCTAAGGCATTAGGCAATAGCCAATAGGCATTAGTGGGGGATTGGCAATCAGATATTGAGTAACTGCAAGACAGCAGGACCGCAGGACCGCAGGACTGCAGGACTGCAGGACCTTCAGACCTGAGACTTTCAGACCAGATAAAATGAGCACACTTTTCAATATAGAATCATTAACCGCAGGCTACGAGCAGAAGATAGTCCTGAGTGACGTGTCGATGGCCGTTGAGGAGAACGATTTCATTGGCATCATCGGTCCCAACGGAGGAGGAAAGACCACCCTGCTGAAGGTGATCCTCGGGCTTCTGAAGCCGCTTTCAGGCAGGGTTGATTATTCTCCCGGAGACCTCCGGCTGAACCAGATCGGTTACATGCCGCAGGTGGCTCAGGGCGATACTCTCTTCCCGGTAACTGTGGAGGATGTTGTGCTCTCGGGCATGATGCATGACAAAGGCTCAACTGGCCGTATGGGTCGCGCGGAGAAGAAACGTGCCGCGGAGGTGATGGATGAGCTCGGGCTGCGGCCGCTGGCACACCAGGCGCTGAATGAGCTGTCAGGCGGTCAGCTGCAGCGCGTCTATCTGGCAAGGGCGGTATCAGGCTCACCGCGGTTGCTGCTGCTGGATGAGCCGGCCACTTTCGTGGATGCTTCCTTTGAAGCGGATTTTTATGAGAAACTGAAGCTCCTCAACAGGCGGATGACGATAATGATGGTTTCGCACGATGTGGGGACCATTTCCGCATGGGTCAAGTCATTTGCCTGTGTAAGCGGAAAGGTGTTCTACCATCCGCACAGCAAGATAACGCAGGAAGACCTCCGTCTTTACGGATGCCCTATACAGCTCATCACCCACGGTGATGTGCCGCATGTAGTACTCCATAAACATGACTGATGGAAAACCTCTTTGAATACTCATTTGTCCTCAGGTCGCTCCTCGGCGCGCTGTTTGCCAGTATCACGGCCGGCCTGGCAGGGACCTACATCGTCTCAAAGAGGCTGGTCTTCCTAAGCGGAGGTGTGACACATGCCTCCTTCGGTGGGATAGGCCTGGGATACTATCTCGGGATAAACCCGGTTGTGGGCGCTGCAGTTTTCGGGCTCGGATCAGCCATCGGCATGGAGTATATGTCGGCCCGGGGCAAGATGCGCGAGGACAGTGCCATAGGGATACTCTGGGCACTGGGAATGGCTGTCGGCATAATTTTCATCTACCTGACGCCCGGATATGCCCCGAACCTGATGAGTTACCTTTTCGGGAGCATCCTGACAGTGACTGACGGAGACCTTATTGCCCTGGGTGTTATTTCGGCTGTTCTGATAATTTACACTGCTGCATTCTACCGTACCCTGCTGTACATCTCCTTTGATGAGAATTATGCGCGCACATTCACCCGTCATGTGGATCTCTTCAGGTACATCTCGGTTGGGCTGACAGGTCTGGCTATTGTACTTAACATCAGGATGGCCGGTGTGATAATGATCATTGCACTCCTGACTATACCGGCTAACATTGTAATGCTTTTTACCCGCAGGTACCTGCGGATAATTGTGCTCTCGACGGTTGTCAGTTTTGCAGGAATCAGTGCTGGGTTTGCTATATCATGGTTCACCAACCTGCCAACCGGTGCAACAATTGTTGCAGTGCTGGTGTTGTTCTGGCTGGTGGCTCGCGGTATACGCACCCTGAAAAAGAGCAACAGGATAGAGAAATTAAAAAAGACGACTATATGAACGAATATGATCTTATAATCATTGGCAGCGGGCCAGGGGGATATGTGGCAGCGGTAAGGGCATCGCAGCTCGGGATGAAGGTGGCGGTTGTGGAGAAGGCGGAGACCGGGGGCATATGTCTTAACTGGGGTTGTATACCTACCAAGGCGCTGCTGAAGAGCGCACAGGTGCTTGATTATGCGAGGCATGCTGCCGACTACGGCATTAATGCCGGAGAGGCGCCGGCGCCTGATTTCGGGGCGGTGATAGCCCGCAGCCGGGGGGTGGCGGATGCGATGAGCAAGGGGGTACAGTACCTGTTCAAGAAATACAATGTGCCGGTTATCAGCGGGTTTGGCCGGCTGAAGGGCGCCGGCGCCGTGGAGGTGGAGGCAGCTGACGGGACGAAGGAGACATACGGTGCAAAGCATATCATCATAGCTACAGGTGCAAGGTCAAGAGAGCTGCCGAACCTCCGGCAGGATGGCAAAAAGATTATCGGCTACCGCGAAGCGATGACCCTGCCGACGCTGCCTGCCTCGATGGTGGTGGTTGGTTCAGGCGCCATCGGAAGTGAGTTTGCAGGATTCTACAGGTCGATGGGCACCGAGGTGACCCTCGTGGAGTTCATGCCACGAATCCTTCCCATAGAGGATGAGGAGGTGTCGCGCACCCTGGAACGGTCGTTCAAAAAGGCGAAGATGAAGATCATGGTCAACTCAACTGTGGAGAAGGTTGACGCCTCCGGCGAAAGGTGCATAGTGACGATAAAAACGCCTAAAGGCGAAGAGACCGTGGAGACTGATGTTGTCCTCTCGGCTGTGGGAATAACCCCTAACATCGAGGGAATAGGCCTTGAGGAGGCCGGGATTAAGACCGACCGGGGCAGGGTAGTTGTTGATGAGTTTTACCGCACCTCGGTGAGCGGCGTATATGCCATCGGTGATATTGTGCCCGGTCCCGCTCTCGCCCATGTGGCATCGGCTGAGGCCATCGTCTGCGTTGAGGCCATCGCTGGCAGGAATCCACATCCGGTTGACTATTCCAACATCCCCGGCTGTACATATACAACCCCGGAGGTGGCATCGTGCGGAATGACAGAGGAGGCCGCTAAGGCAGCAGGCATTGAGACCAAGACAGGCAAGTTCATGTTCATGGCATCGGGCAAGGCCAGTGCAGCCGGTGCCCGTGAGGGCTTTGTCAAGCTTGTATTCAATGCGGCTGATGACAAACTTATTGGCGGTCACCTGATAGGGATGAATGTTACGGAGATGATCTCATCGCTGGTGACGGCGCGGAAGATGGGAGCCACAGCCCATGACCTGATGACCAGCATCCATCCGCATCCGACGATGTCGGAGGGGATCATGGAGGCGGCTGCCGCAGCCCTTGGGGAAGCAATCCACGGGTAGGAAGCCCCGCCGGCAGCGGCCACCGCAGTGACGGCAGCAATCAGCCACAGCTTATTCCTGAAGTGTAAATTTTACTGTTAACGCAACCTTCAGGTCCTTTTTAACATCAATCTATTGATAAGCCCGTAAATTATTTCTTATCTTTATAACTCGACTAAAACCCGGGTTTGGCAAAGGATAAGGACATAATCGACGGCTGCTTGTCCGGCAGCAGGCGTGACCAGGAGTTGCTCTACCGCAGGTACTCACCGAAGCTTTATGCCGTATGCCTTCAGTATGCAGGCAATACGGAAGAAGCCAGGGACGTGCTCCAGGAGGGTTTCATCAAGATTTTTGAAAACCTGTCACACTTCAGCCACGAAGGTTCTTTTGAAGGATGGATGAGGAGGATCATCGTCAATACCGCTCTTGAGCGGTACCGCAACAGGTACTATCTCAACCGGGTGGATGACATTGAGGATGTGACCGAGCCGGAAGCAGAGCCGGATACGAATGACTTTGCAGGGCTCGAAGCCTATGATCTTCTTAACATGATCATGGAGCTGCCACCGAAGTACAGGATGGTCTTCAACCTCTACGCCATAGAAGGATATTCCCACAGGGAGATCGGTGATATGCTTGGTATTTCGGAAGGTACCAGCAAATCAAATCTCTCCAGGGCAAGGGAGATACTTCAGAAGAAAGTGATGATACTTACGGGTGTCACAAGAAGAATGGTAAATGTTTGAAAGGGA
>JAKAXP010000286.1 GCA_021816545.1 Bacteroidota bacterium | reverse complement strand
AGGATTTAAATGAAGGTGCCGGCGGCAGCTTCGTACATCTTTACTATACAAACGATCCTGTTGAGGAGAGCGCTCTTCCCGGGAAATAGCCGGGGGTAATCCGTCCGGCCTGAGGAGCGTGGATTACAATTTCAAATATTAAACGGCTCACTCCTCGGTCAAAAGAAAATTTGTTTTAATATTGGAGGCTGATCCTGATCGTTGTCGGAATTTATCAGGGAAGAGCCAAATGACTGATTCATACTACACAGGGTTTGACAATGAGAGATACCTCAGTGAGCAGACCGCATCAATCCTTGAGAGGGTAGAAAGATTCAACAACAAGCTGTACCTCGAGTTCGGGGGCAAACTGCTGTATGATTACCATGCGGCCAGGGTGCTTCCGGGCTTTGACCCGAACGTCAAGATGCGTCTCCTCCAGATGCTGAAGGATAAGATAGACGTGATCCTCTGCATCCATGCCGGCGACATAGAGAGGAAGAAGGTCAGGGCCGACTTCGGGATAACCTACGATGTGGATGCGCTGAAGACAATAGATGATTTCAGGGAGTGGGGCATCGAGGTGACTGCTGTGGTTATAACCCGCTTTACGGGACAACAGCCGGCAAAAGCCTTCAGGAACAAGCTGGAGCACAGAGGGGTAAAGGTATATACACATTCCCCTACAAAGGGATACCCCACTGATGTTGAACTGATTGTCAGCGATGAGGGATACGGTGCTAACGAATACATTAAAACCACACATCCGATTGTTGTGGTGACCGGCCCAGGGCCAGGAAGCGGCAAGCTGGCCACCTGTCTGTGCAATCTCTACCACGAGTACCGTCGCGGTGTAAAGGCAGGTTATGCCAAGTTCGAGACCTTCCCGATCTGGGATCTGCCTATAGACCACAAGGTAAACATCGCCTATGAAGCTGCCACCCTCGATCTTAAGGACGAGGTGCTTGTTGACAGCTATCACCTCAAGCGTTACGGTCAGAATGTTGTGAATTACAACCGCGACATCGAGGCGTTTCACCTGCTCAAGAGGATTTTGGAGAAAATCACAGGTGGTGAATCAATGTACCAGTCGCCCACCGATATGGGTGTCAACCGCGCCAGTGCTGGAATAGTCAATGACGCCCTGATCCAGGAGGCTGCTCACCAGGAGATCATCCGGAGGTATTTCAGGTGTGCCGTGGAGTATGCACTCGGGCTGGCCGATAAGGAAATCCTGGAGCATGCCGGCAAGATCATGGGCAAGGTTAAGGCGAAGCCGGAGGACAGGCGCGTTGTACTTCCTGCAAGGCAGGCCGCCGTTGAGGCTGAGAAGGGTGGCAAGGGCAATGGCGGAATCTACAGCGGAGCAGCGATAGAACTTGGCAACGGGACGATCATTACCGGGAAGAACTCACCCCTGATGCATTCAGCCTCGAGCCTGATACTCAATGCCACGAAACATATGGCCGGATTGCCTGACAGCCTGCTTCTGCTGCCCAAGACCCTTATTGACTCTGTAACTTACCTGAAGAAGGATATCCTCAACGGCAAGGAGGTGAGCCTCGACGTGGAGGAGACGCTGATACTGCTGGGGATAAGTGCGCTGTTCAATCCTGCCGCACAGGCGGCGTTGGAGAAACTGACGCTGCTTCACGGATGCGAGGTGCACCTGACTCATATTCCCACCCCGGGAGATGAGGCCGGCCTGCGCAAGCTGAATGTCAATGTGACGTGTGATCCGGAGTACTCGTCTAAAAGCTTATTTGTCAGCTGAACTGTGTTCAGGCAGAAGGCAAGAGGCAATAGGCAATAGTGTTGGCAATTCTTTCCCATAGACATAAAAAATTGTAGATCAGTGATTTTCACTACCTATTTGGAACCCCAACGTAGTAGAGGTCGAATCCGCCTTTGCCGCCCGGGCGATTGGAGGAGAATATCATCAGGTCATTTATGAACCACTCACCGGTTGATACAACCATGGGACGGTATTCATCATATTCAGTGTTGATGTCATCACCCATATTGACCGGCGCAGACCATCCCTGGCTGCTGTAAACGGAGTACCACAGGTCAAAGCCGCCATGCCCTCCTGCCCTGTCAGAGGCAAACACCATCATGTTACCGCAGATAAACGGGCACTTGTCATCAGAGCTGCTGCTTACTTCCGGCACCATGGTGACAGTTACGGCGGATGACTCATCTATCAGCTTTCCCTCCTCCCCTGTGGCAGACCAGATATCGAACGTGCCACCGCGGTCAGACATGAAATAGACAGTCTCCCTGTTAACGGCGGTACCTGGTGAGTGGATGGAGAGGTACCCTTCATTGGCATCCGTGTTGAGTGCGGCAAGTGGGAAAGGATCTTCCAGGGGTGTGAAAACACCGTCGCCCAGCTCATATTTGCAGCAGAAGATATCAAGGTTTCCTGCAGGGTCACTGCAGTAGAAGAACCTTTCCTCTCCCGCGCTTTTCCATGGGAAATAATCAGGGTAGTCTGCTGTAAAATACGGGCCAAACTCATTGCTGTTGCTGTTGACTGCTTCCACGAGGCTGTTATCCACCCACTGTGCATTCATTGTGAATTCTCCGTAAATAAGGTCATACACCACCTTTCCACCGTAACTGATGAAATCAAATCCGATTGCCGGAAAATTCCTGTTGGTTGAAAAAATCAGGTTGAAGCTCTTTTCACTCCAGGATATGTGGAGCATCGAGTTATAATCATCATATGTTGAATTGACTTTGGAAAAGTTCACCGGAACCGAGGGTATTATTCCCTTGTCGTAGTTGAGCCTTTTTCCTCCGCAGGAGCTCAGGAGGAGCGGTATGATAAGAAGAATTGCCTTTGTTTTCATAGTGAGGGGGCATTGAGGTTCATGACGAACCCGATGTTGATGTTTACAAATTTCATGGGCATCATGAAACTTCCGCCCGGTCCCGTCGCGTCACCGAAAGAAGGGGTGGCTGAACTAAAGTTGCAATTGAATGAGACAGCGTACTTTTCATTAAGCCAGTGGTTTACCTTAATGCCGGCGTTTGCGGCAGGGCATACCCCGGCATTTCTGTCAATGCTGTTTATAACCCCGTACTCCGAATTGGTAACGGTAAGATCCGGATGTACACACAATGCGAGTCCCATGTGAAACAGAAGCATTATATCGGTATGTTCTATCTCCGGGAGTTTCAACGTGAATCCGAGCAGAAACTGCAGAACCTGGAAATTGCCGGCAGAAACCGTGTTGGTACCGTACCCGTCGAGTGTCCGGTCATATTCAGCCCTGTATGCCTTCTCATTGAAGAAAAAGCTTGAATACCCGATGCCCGAGGAGAAGCCCAGCA
>JAKAXP010000285.1 GCA_021816545.1 Bacteroidota bacterium | reverse complement strand
TCCCCTGTATGATAAATAGGATATGTCTCCGCCATCGGGGTGATAAGCAGTCTCGTGAAAAAGTCCCATTCATACTTGATTACAGGACCTTCAAAAAATCCTGAAGGTGTCGTGTACCCTCCCGGATTCGGAGATCCGTCCGGATTCACATACCATGTGCCGCTGATAGCAACGCCGTTGTTATCAGTGACCTGTACCATGGTTCCGTTTACATCGATGAAGACATTCGGAATACCGGCAGTGGTGTGAGTGCCATAAACGTACTGTACATACCGTGTGTATATGTTTGGCAAATCAGGCTCTACCGGCAACTGGCAGTCAAATACAGTTGCATCCTCAAATATGAAAGCTGTTATATCATCTCCTACACAGAACAGCGTCCTCGGATCATCAACAGGAGGATCTATTCCAAGTTCACCTGTTCCCGGAGCCGGAGTGCCATTGTCCCTCTTGTAGTTGGGCAACTGGATGACAACCTGGTTTGTTGTTACATACAGGTTGGGCTGAAGAGTTCCTGTGTTATACAGGTAAGGGTATATCGAAACATCCCAGGTACAGTTTGTAGTATTGTCAGGGTATCCGGCATACGGTTCAACCGCCCTGAAATTCCCTGATCCCACTCCGCCGACCTCGGCGTAGAAGCTGAGGGTCCGGGGAAATGCATTCGGGTATTCCCAGAGTATCCAGATCTTGGGCAACGCATAATGAATACTGTTCCTGTAACGCCGGCTCATGACAATGTTTGATTCCACCTGGACATCAACCACCGGTGCACAGATATCAATAGGCGCCAGTTCTCCGTATAGACCGTTCGTAAAGTCCGCTGCAACAGCAATGTAATTGTTCACAGCCTGGACATTCGTAAAATTAGGTTCAACACCTCCGAAAAGAGACATATTTCCGACAGCCGGATTATAGGAGACAAGAACGCTGTTCCTGTTTGCATATGATATTGAAGAAGAGAGCACTATCCTGAGGAAGTTACCTGAAGGGGCCGGGTTGCCGACCATTGCAACCGGTACGCCGCCGACAGTAATGGTCCACCCTGCAGATGTACCTCCTGCGGTAACAGCCCGGTCAAACTCCAGAATGAGTGTTTGCTGAGCCTCATCCGTGAAAGTGATCGGATACTTGTTGGTCGGAGCATTGACCGGAATCAGGTACGACTGACCGGTTACTGCATTCACGGAAAGTACGGCCAGTACAAGGGTGAACAAAATCCCTGGTCGGAACATTCTGAATGACTTCATTTTTGCCTGATAACCTTCTTTTTCCATGACGGAGCTCTTTTCTTTATCAATACAGGTTCAAATCTCTTTCTTCAAGACCTTACAAGGCGCAAAAAGGTTGCATCAAAGCCTGATGTAACCCTCTGTTTGCGCAAGTATTTCTTTAGAAACGGAATAACCCCGCCAGATAATATGTTGACGATGACAAATTATTCTCAAAAGAAGCCGTTTTGAGAATAAGCTCAGGCCGGATTTTTAGAAAGCCTGAAATACTTTTTAACCTGATTTTTTAAATTCTGCATTATCAGCTCTGTAACCCATGCAACAGGGTCATTATTCCACCTCTGGGGATGGGTGTTGATTATAAGCCTGCCTGGAAGGCGGCCGTTAATGGCCATGTCTATCAGTTCATCAGTAGTCCGTATGTTGTAGCCCTGCCTGAAAACCATCCCCTCATGAGTCATGTTCATCAGGCTGCCCATGACAGGCCTGACTGACCATCCGGCATACGTATCTGTCGATTTCCCGTCTCCGGCAACAAATCCCCTGTCACGCACCGCTGACTCTTCTCCGTCCCATCTCCTTCCGGTGTCAGTAAGATAAAGAATATCAGACATGTCAATATCCATGTAAGGCTCGCAAACAATTCCGTCAGAATGATAATCATGATACTTCCACAGGAGCCTGTTG
Source organism: Bacteroidota bacterium (assembly GCA_021816545.1). Lineage (GTDB taxonomy): Bacteria > Bacteroidota > Bacteroidia > Bacteroidales > VadinHA17 > SR-FBR-E99. The sequence continues at coordinate 1,406 of JAKAXP010000285.1, read as the reverse complement.
TCAACCGGGGAGAGGGGGCTGCCATGCATAGAAATCACTTTCACCGGAAAGAGCCTCCTTATCCGGCGGAGGTTTATCTGAAAACGGGCAACGGCATCCGCCACCACCACAGGATCAACCTCTCCAACATGTCTATGCTGCCTTGCGGCAACAACAGAAAAATCTTCATAGTGGTATGCAATCTCATGACCAAGGCCGGTGATTTCAGAAATGTAAAATTCCTGAAATCCTCCTTCCGCAGCCCTGAAGTGATAGCTTGCCCTTACTGACTCCGCAGCCTCTGCTCTTGCCAGCCTCAGGGCATTCTCCGGCTTTTTGTCGACATCGTGCCTCAGCACGATAAACCTTTTTGAATTACCTTCCGCAATATCAGTGAAACCCGCAAACGGAACCCCGCATTCTTTAAGGGCTGACAGCAGCTGACTGTATTTGGTTGTTGTGAAGTCCACTTAATTTCTCCTTTCGGCACTTTAACGGTGCTGCCGCGAGACCTGTTTACGTTTATTATAGCCCTCAATGAAGGTGACAAGATATTCAGTGGGGTCAGTCATGGCCGTAAGGAAACGTTCCCTTTTCAGCTTCCATGCAAGCTTCAGCCCGGGCGTTGAAAGGAGTTCCTCCGTTTTCTTCAACATCATATCAAACTCATCAGGCTGGAATGCATAGCAGAGATCATACTCATCCTCCAGCATATTAGGGACGGAAAGCTTATGGGCAAAAGAGTTGCATTTCAGAGCCGGCGTTCCGAGTATCGCAGCTTCGGAAGTCATCGTCTGGCTGTCACCGACAAAAAGTGTCGCATAGCTGAGCAGGTGATGTATCAGCTCCGGCGCCACCTTCAGCTGCCACTGTTCCAGCTCCGGTTCAATTGCCCGTTCGGTTGTAATGTATACTTTCCCGTAGTTCTCAAGCAACCTGATGATCCTCAGCTTCTGCTCCATAGTTATCCACCTCTCCCCCCTGTCATGATATGCCTTCCCTGAAACGAACCTGGCAATAAAATATGGCTTCGAAAGATCAATGCCTTCCTTTTCCGGAACGGACTGGTCAGGAGTGAAATAGTTGGGATGCAGGTAAAAAAGCTCATGGGTGCCTGCATAGACAATATCACGCCTGTGTGTTCTCTGGTGAGCCAGGGCAGCAGGTGAGAGCACTGTGTCTGCAAAGGGATGTGCAAACATTGAGAAAAGCCTCACAGCATCGGCATCGTCATCATCAAGCAGGATGGATTTCATCCTGTGAAAAACTGATGCATGTGCAATAGTAATCGAAGAGCCGATTGCAATATCGGTCTTCTGTTCACATGCTATTTTCCATAGCCTGAAGTCGTACCTTGCCTGTGACAGTCCCTTTAGCAGAAGCGCATCGTACTTCTTCCCAAGGGAGATCCACGGGATTCAGATCGG
>JAKAXP010000284.1 GCA_021816545.1 Bacteroidota bacterium | reverse complement strand
ACAGGCGGGAGACCACCTGTGCCACGCCGTTGAAGTGGCCTGGCCTGTGGACCCCTTCCATCACTTTGTCAAGGTTGCCGAAGTCAAACTGCCGGGTGTCTGGCTCAGGGTAAATCTCCTCCACTGACGGAACGAAGACGAAGTCGTTTTCCCGCAGAATACCTGACAGCATTTTCAGGTCAGCCTCGAGAGTCCTGGGATATTTGACCAGGTCCTGCGGGTCATTGAACTGGGTGGGGTTGACGAAAATACTCACCGCCGCCATGCGGCAGCTTTCAACGGCTTTCCCAACCAGCGTGAGATGCCCTTCATGCAGGGCTCCCATGGTAGGCACGAATCCGGGATTGCGCAGGACGCTGATCCTGTAGTGATCCCTTACTTCCTTGGCAGTTGTCAGTACCTTCATATAAATCACTTTTTTGTCACGAAAACGGACTGATACCCCGAACGGAGAGCAGATCCGGAACTGCAAAATAACACCATTTTGTCAGTAACCCGTTGGATTTTAGCTTGGAAATTAATTCTGTTTTTTTTATTATCTTTGCACTTTGATTTAATGCTTAGGTATATCGGGAGGTATTAATGGAGAGCAGAAGGGTACTGTTTGTTTCACAGGAGATCATGCCTTATCTCGGTGAGACAAAGCTTTCAAAGATCAGCCGTGATCTGCCACAGGGCATACAGGAAAGGGGGAAGGAGATCCGGACATTCATGCCCCGCTATGGCTCCATTAACGAAAGAAGAAACCAGCTTCACGAAGTCATCCGCCTTTCCGGGATGAACCTTATAATTGATGATACCGACCATCCCCTTATTATAAAGGTAGCCTCCATTCAGAGTGCCAGGATGCAGGTCTATTTCATTGACAATGATGATTATTTCCAGCGCAAGCATACTGTGGCCGATGCCGCAGGCAATGAGTATGAGGACAATGACGAAAGGGCGATCTTCTTTGCCCGGGGAGTTATTGAAACCGTAAGAAAACTGCGCTGGAGCCCTGACATAGTTCACTGTCACGGCTGGCTGGCATCACTGGTACCGCTTTACCTTAGAAAACTATATGCCGATGACCCGGTGTTCAGCAAGGTCAAATCAGTATATTCGGTTTACAATAACGGCTTCAAAAAGCCGTTAAAATCTTCACTGTCCGATAAGCTTGTGGCAGACGGAATCGATGGCAGTGCCCTCAAATCAATCAAAGGGAGCACGGATTTTTTAAGCCTGACGACACTGGCCGCGGAAAACTCTGACGGAATTATCCTCGGGTGTGAGAAGATCGATGAACAGGTGAAGAAAAAGATCAGTGCCATGGGAAAGCCTCTTCTTGAATACCAGGGAGAGGAGAATTATATAGATGCATACAATGACTTTTATGACAAACTCCTTCTGGAAACAACAAAATAACAACCCCGGCACTTCCCGCAAGGGAATGCCAGCAATCATACTGACTCTCTTCGCTCTGCTAACCGCAGCACTGATTTCATGTTCACAGGACCCGGTTAAGATAGGCCTGGACCTGCTGCCTGACAGTGACTTCATCGAGATAGGTTCAACTGATACCGTCGGTATCAGAGCATTTACCATGTACAATGAACTCTCGCTGTCAAACGACAGTACCAAAATGATTGCAGGGTCACTCTATGACACATACTTTGGTTCCACATACTGCGACTTCGTGACACAGCTCAGGGTCATGAGCAAATGGCCTGCAAAGGCTTTTGTGGTTGACTCCGTAAAACTCACATTCATCCCGTCAAAGGTAACGGGTGATACGGCAGCGGTGCACTATATGAGGATATGCGAGACGGGTACAGAAATCACGGACACAACTGACTTCTATTCCGGCCAGGATCCAGATACAATCAATTACCTGGGAGAATATCTGCTTCCCAAGCTTAAAGCAAACGAGGCAGTGGCAATAAAGCTACATAAGTGGGTGGGTGAATACCTGATGAGAGACACAACGAAATTTTACCCTGCAACTGAGTTCTACAAGGATTTTTTCAAGGGCCTCTACTTCAGCATCAAAAGCGTCACAAATCCGATAATGGTGGAGATGGACGCCTCAAATAATGCCAGCATTGACCCTCTCGGAATAACCGTTTTCTATCATTCTGACACGATCAAGTACAACTACTCTTTTGTTGCCACGCACAGGGCCGTGAACTACAACAGGTTCACCCATGACCGCACCACGGCTGACCCTGCCAAACAGATAGTGCATGTAAATGATCTTGTGGCAGACACAGCCGTCTACCTTCAGTCATACCAGGGAGTCTATGTGAAGCTTGACATGCCCTCTCTCGAGCCGTTCAGGAACATTGATAACCTTGCGGTGAACAAGGCAAGGATCATTGCTCCGGTTCATATTGACGGCACTACCTACAAGGAGAGCACCATGCCGGCACGGGTCTATGTGCGCTACCGCGACAGCGAGGGGCGGGAACTGCTTATACCCGATCTTCTTCATGACCTTGCCTTCATGGACGGCAAATACTACAGCGATAAGGACAGCTACATCTTCAACATAACCACCTTCGTCCAGAAATACCTCAACGGTGAGATTGATGAGCCCTCCGTGGAGCTCTTTCTTCCACTCACAGCAACTCAGAACGTGATCTTCAAAGCCAACTCAAATGAGCCGGCTTTCAAACTGGAGTTCGCGTACACCATATTTTGAGTAACTAATTTTTATTCTTTATTTATGTGCGGAATTGTAGGATACATAGGATCCCGTCCTGCCCGTGATATAGTTATCAATGGGCTTAAGAGGCTGGAATACAGGGGGTATGACTCAGCGGGCATTGCGATCAGCAACGGTGAACGAACCGAGATTTTCAAGTGCGCCGGGAGGGTCCGCGAGCTTGAGGAGATGGTGCGAAGCAAGGATTTTGACGGTTCTATTGCAATGGGGCATACCAGGTGGGCTACCCACGGTGAACCCAATGAAATAAATGCTCATCCTCAGGTCTCATACAGGGGACATTTCATAGTTGTTCATAACGGGATAATCGAGAACTACGCACGCATCAAGAAGCATCTCGAAAGCCGTGATGTTAGGTTTACCAGCCAGACTGACACAGAGGTGCTGGCAAACCTTATGGAGCATCTCTATCTGGAAGGAGACCTCTCGGCCGAACAGGCTATAATCATGGCGCTGAACAAGGTTGAGGGTACCTACGGTATTGCTGTATATTGCCGCAACGAGCCGGGTAAGCTCTTTGCTGCCAGGCAGGGATCACCACTTGTGATAGGCGTTGGTGACAATGAAAACTTCATTGCATCCGATGCCACGCCAATCGTTGAGCACACACAGAGGGTCATA
>JAKAXP010000022.1 GCA_021816545.1 Bacteroidota bacterium | reverse complement strand
GCGGCGGTTACCAGGTCTTTTCCCTGGCAGCAAACCGGAAGCTCACCGAGGAGGGTGCCATCTTCAGGTCGCATATAGACGGGTCAAAGCATCTCTTCACCCCTGAAGGCGTTATTGACATACAGAGGGCGATAGGGGCTGATATAATCATGGCCTTTGATGAATGTGCCCCCTATCCGTGTGATCACAGGTATGCCATGAAATCCATGGAACTGACGCACAGGTGGCTCGACAGGTGTGTGGCGCAGATGGGCAGCACTGAACCGCTCTACGGGAAAGAACAGATGCTGTTCCCGATAGTGCAGGGAGCCGTTTACGGTGACCTGCGGAAGATATCGGCGGAGAAGTGCGCCTCAGCCGGCATGCCGGGAAACGCCATCGGCGGACTCTCGGTAGGGGAACCGGCAGAGGTGATGTACGAAATGATTGAAGTTGTGAATGAAATACTCCCGGCAGACAAACCCCGCTACCTGATGGGGGTGGGCACCCCTGCAAACATACTTGAGGGGATCGCACGCGGAGTGGATATGTTTGACTGTGTGATGCCAACGCGCAACGGCCGCAACGGGATGCTGTTCACATGGGATGGAATTATAAACATAAGAAACCAGAGGTGGGCAACAGACTTTTCACCAATCGACGCCGGTTCACATTCTGAAATAAGCAGAACCTATACAAAGGCTTACCTCCGGCACCTGGTCATTGCAGGCGAGATGCTCGGGGCACAGATAGCAACAATACATAACCTTGCCTTTTACCTCAGCCTGGTGAGAGAGGCAAGAGAGAGAATAGCAGACGGTACATTCGGGTCATGGAAGGAAGAGACAGTTCGAAGAATTTCGCAAAGAGCCTGAAGAAAATCTCACCGGGGATTCTTGACTGGTATATTATCAGGCAGTTCCTCGGGACGTTTATCTTCTCGCTTCTGCTCATACTGGGCATTGCCGTGATCTTTGACTTCTCGGAAAAGATAGATGACTTTATTCAGAAACAGGCACCTCTGAAGGCAATCGTCTTTGATTACTATCTGAATTTCATTCCCTATTTTGCCACCCTGTTTGCACCCATGTTCGTCTTCATCTCGGTGATCTTCTTTACCTCGAGGATGGCTGTCAACACCGAGATCATTGCGATGCTGAACAGCGGCATGAGCTTCAGGAGGCTGATGATACCCTACCTCATTTCAGCCGGTTTCATAGCAATCTTTGCATTTATGCTGCAGAACTATGTGCTTCCGCACTCCAACATCGCCAGGCTTGATTTTGAGGAAAAATACTACCGGAGTTCCGACTTCAGGCGGGTAAATGTATCTTCAGTCCACAGGCAGGTTTACCCCAATGTCTATATATACATGGAGCAGTACAACAGGATCTCCCAGAGCGGGCGCAACTTCAGCATGGAGAAGTTCGATGACAAGGGGATGCTTGAGTCAAAGATGACTGCAAACATGATCAGGTGGGACAGTACCACGAACAAATGGGGTGCATGGTGGTACTACATCAGGGAGACAGACAGCCTGGGAGAGCGGATAAGCAGCGGGCGAAGGATAGATACCGTACTTAACGTGGGGCCTGATGATTTCACCCGGGCACCGGAGTTTGTCCACACGATGACCCGCGGAGAGCTGGCAGACTATATTGATGTTCTCAAATCACAGGGGTCTGATGAGATCAAACTCTACCTCAATGAGAAGCACCGGCGGTATGCTTCACCGTTTGCATTCTTCATACTGACGATTATCGGCGTTTCGCTTTCCTCGCGCAAGATCAAGGGAGGGATCGGGATGCAGATAGGGCTGGGGCTGATGCTGACATTCTCGTATATACTGTTCATGCAGTTCTCGTCCCAGTTTTCGCTGAAGGGCGACCTTAACCCCGCTCTTGCAATGTGGATACCAAATATTATATACACTTTCATTGCGGCAGGGGTCTACTATACCGCCCCGAAATAGCACACTCCGGGGCATATTGTGCATATTCTATTTTTGCTTAAATTGCCGTGCTTTTTTTGGAAAGGAAAGACTGTATTAAACAAGATTAATTATGGCATTGGAAAAGAAGATACGCGAACTCAAGGAGAAGCGTGAGAAGATGCTGCTTGGCGGCGGCGAGGAAGCCATCGTGAAGCAGAAGGCCATGGGCAAGAACACAGCCCGTGAGCGCATTATGGCCATACTTGATCCGGGCACATTCAACGAGTATGACATGTTCGTGGAGCATGATGCACGTGATTTCGGAATGGACAAAAAGAATCTGCCCAGTGACGGTGTGGTAATAGGTACCGGTACCGTTCACGGCAATCCTGTTGCTGTTTTTGCGCAGGATTTCACCGTTGCAGGGGGGTCACTGGGGCTGATGCACTCGCGCAAGATCACCAAGATCATGGATCACGCACTCAAGATGAGGATACCGCTTATAGGGATCAATGATTCGGGCGGAGCCCGCATACAGGAGGGTGTCAATTCACTTGCCGGCTACGGTGAGATTTTCTTCAGGAACACAATCTCAAGCGGGGTCATCCCGCAGATATCAGTTATACTGGGGCCCTGTGCCGGTGGTGCAGTATACTCACCGGCGCTGACCGACTTTGTATTCGTTGTTGACAATATCTCGAAGATGTTCATCACCGGTCCCGAGGTGATCAAGACTGTTCTCGGCGAGGAGATCTCCATGGAAGCCCTCGGCGGTGCACGCGTCCACTGTGAGACTTCGGGCAACGCCCATTTCTTTGCTTCTTCAGAGGAGGAGTGTTTTGACCAGATCAAGCGACTGATCTCATTCATCCCCAGGAACAATGAGATGAGGGCTGCTGTAACGGAGACGCTGCCACCGGATGCAAGGTATGACATTGAAAAGATAGTGCCGGGAGATTCCACCCTTCCGTATGATGTGAGAGAGGTGATCATGGCTGTCGCTGACGGATCGGATTTCTTCGAGATACAGGATATGTATGCCCGGAACATGGTGATCGGGTTCGGCCGTATAGGAGGACGAACCGTCGGTTTCGTTGCAAACCAGCCCATGGAGATGGCAGGTGTGCTTGACGTTGATTCCTCAGACAAGGCTGCCAGGTTTATCCGTTACTGTGATGCCTTCAGCATTCCGCTGGTGACTTTCGTTGACCTGCCCGGTTATCTGCCAGGCGTTGACCAGGAGCATGCAGGTGTCATCCGCCACGGTGCCAAGGTCCTTTACGCCTACAGCGAAGCTACCGTTCCGAAGCTCACCGTGATTCTGCGCAAGGCTTACGGCGGCGGTTATATTGCGATGAGTTCACGTCACCTGCGTGCCGACTTCGTATTTGCATGGCCGACAGCTGAGATTGCAGTGATGGGTCCCGAGGGTGCCGCCAACATTATTTTCCGCAAGGAGATCACCTCGGCTGCCAATCCTGATGACATGCGCCGCCAGAAGGTTGATGAGTACCGGGAGAAGTTTGCCAACCCGTATGTGGCTGCCTCGCGTGGCTACGTCGATGCGGTCATTGAACCGTCAGAGACCCGCAGGCTGCTGCTGCACGGCCTGGAGGTATCTGAGAACAAGGATGTGCAGATGCCATGGAAGAAGCACGGGATCCCGCCCTTCTGATTAATTTCCAAAAGAGAGCGTAATGGAAAAGAAAGATACAGACAAGCTTGTCATAGATCATACTGCCTACACAACCAGGCTGAGTCCGCGCTTTGTGTCGCGCAAGCCGTATGAGCCTCCTGTGCCGGGAAAGATTCACAGCTTCATTCCAGGGACGGTTGTCGAGATACTTGTAAAGCCGGGTGATAAGGTAAAGGAGGGGGATGACCTGGTCATCCTCGAGGCGATGAAGATGAAGAACAGGCTCAAAAGCCACACTGACGGGAAGGTAGTTGCTGTAAATGTTTCTACCGGTGACAGGGTGACAAAAGGGGCTGTGCTGGTGGAGATAGCCTGATTAGCCCCTGGGGGCCGGCAGCTAATGAATCGGTTCATGGAGGCCAGTGGGGCCGGACTTTCATGAAAGTTCGGCTGTGCTGAGCCTGTATTTTGCGAGCTCTGGCGGCAGGTCGGGCTCCTGCTCAAATATGCCGTAGACCGCGGAGCCGCTGCCGGACATTGATGCATAAATTGCACCTGCTTCATACAGCCCTACCTTCATTTTGCCGATCTGCGGATAGATCCTGAAGATATTCAGTTCAAAATCATTCACAACCCTGCCGCGCCATCCGCCTACCGGCAGGTTGAGCAGCTGCCTCAGCGAGAGGCCTGTGGGGCATGGTACACACCCGGCATATGCCTCGGCAGTGCTGCTGTTCACGTCAGGGTAAAGTATTACAATACGGTAACGGCCCAGGTCGAGGGGAAACTCAGAGAGGATATTCCCCACACCCTCTGCAAATGACGGGGTGCTGTCAATGAAGAACGGTGCATCACTGCCAATCAGTCCGGCGAAGGAACGGAGCTCCTCGGAGTTGAGGCCGAAGCCGAAGTACCTGTTCAGGGCCCTGAGCATGCCGGCAGCATCTGACGAGCCGCCGCCAAGGCCCGCACCTACGGGGATGCTCTTGTGCAGATGAATCTTTATGGCAGGAAAATCAAACGACTGCCGCATGATCTTCACAGCCTTCATAACCAGGTTGTTGTCAGGGTCAGCATCCTTCATAAGGCCGGTGATACGGAGCGTATCACTCCTCCGGTTGTCCTTTCTAACTACAAATTCAAGAGCGTCGGCAAGATCAACGGGATAAAAGAAGGTCTCGATGTTATGATAGCCGTCAGGCCTCTTCTCAACGATCCTTAACCCTATATTTATCTTCGCCTTCGGAAATACAACCATTGCAAATGCACTCTTGAAAGACCAAAAATATACGAACCTTTTTAAATTACCTCATTTTTCACGATTATCTGTGTTTTCAACATCTTATAAACAGCAGGTTGTTGGAAAGAATAAATGACGGTTTTGCCTCCGGTGACGGGTGATATTGTTAAATTTGATTCCGGCAGCAGCGTTTGCCGGATTCGTCATATTAACTGAAAATCAACGGTATATATTAATGGTACAGGCTACGTCACGGGGAAGACAGGATAAAAAGCAATCAGTTGTAATCATACCTGAGGGTGGACGCATCCCCCCGCAGTCGGCCGAGATGGAGGAGGCTGTCCTCGGTGCCGCAATGCTTGAGATAGAGGCTTCCAGGATGGTTGTTGACATGCTCAGGCCCGAGGTATTCTATTCGGCTGCCCACCAGAAGATATTTGCAGCAATCATTGAGCTCAACAAGCGCGACCAGCCTATTGACCTGCTTACAGTTACGCAGGAACTCAAGAGGACAAATGACCTGGAGGAGGTGGGCGGGCCCGTTTACCTGACGGAGCTGACTTCGCGGATTGTCTCTGCCGCCAACGTCGAATACCACGCAAGGATAGTGCTCCAGAAGTACATACAGCGTGAGCTGATACGTGCGTCAACGATGATTCAGAACCTGGTTTATGAGGATACCCTGGATGTCACCGAGCTGCTGGACAGGAGTGAGGATGAGCTCTTCCGAATTGCCGAGGGGAACATCAAGCACGAAGTTGCGCCAATACACGAGGTTATCAAGCAGACTCTTGCGGAGATTGAGGAGCTGGGCAAGAAGGAAGATGCACTTGTGGGTGTGCCTTCAGGATTCACAAAGCTCGACAGGCTCACTTCAGGGTGGCAGAGATCGGAGCTTGTGATCATAGCAGCAAGGCCTTCCATGGGAAAGACAGCCTTCGCCCTAACTATGGCACGTAACATGGCAATTGACCATGGCCGTAAGGTTGCCATCTTCTCACTCGAAATGTCAGCAATTCAGCTGGTTAACAGGCTTATTGTGACAGAGACCGAGATCCCGGGAGAGAAGATCAAGAACGGAAAGCTGTCGCCGGAGGAGTGGTCGCTGCTCGAGTCGCGTATCAAATCACTTACCGAAGCACCTATATATATTGATGACACACCTGCCATCTCGGTTTTCGAGCTGAGGGCCAAGTGCCGCAGGCTGAAGGCACAGAACAAGCTTGATGTGGTGGTGGTCGACTACCTTCAGCTTATGACCGGGCCGCCTGATGCGGGCAGCCGTGAGCAGGAGGTGAGCTCCATCTCGAGGTCACTGAAGAGTATTGCAAAGGAACTGGCAGTGCCGGTGCTTGCACTCTCGCAGCTGAACAGGTCGGTTGAGACGCGTGGTGGCAATAAGAAACCCATGCTCTCTGACCTTCGTGAATCAGGCGCAATTGAGCAGGACGCCGACATGGTTGTCTTTATTCACCGCCCGGAAAAAATGGGGGTACTCCAGTTTGAGGACGGGCAATCGACCAAGGGTCATGCTGACATCATCCTGGCGAAGAACCGTAACGGTCCCACCGACGAGGTCCTTCTTTACTTCAAGGAAGACCGTGCCTCTTTTGTGGAGCCGGATGAGTTCGGGGCTGATGCTTCCTTCCCGGATGTTCCGTCGGGCGGGGTCTTCACAATGGGTTCGAAGATGAACAATGACATCTCTTCGGATTACAGTGATTTTTCGCCTGATGACAATGGGCGGAAACCGCTCTTCTGAATTTGGCAATATCCCGGTCCCTAATCGATCCGCAAAATCACCCTGATTCCGGCTGATTCAAACGATGTGCCGGTGAATCCGGCATACACCCCGACAGTGCCTACGAGGAAAACCTCGCTGAGGGAGTAACCGGTCTCATAATAATATCCTGCCTCAGCCGTCCAGAGTACAGAAAGGCTGATATTTTCACGCATCAGGGTGCGGCTGAGTACCGGAAGCCGCTTTAAAAGCAGGGTGGGGGTGGTGTACCTTACATGCCCCTCTGCAAATGATTTCCTGGAGGAGACGGAGTAGCAGGGCTTCAGGTAAAAGGCATCTTCGTAGAAATTCAGCAGCACGGGAGAGGATTGGGTATTGAAGTAGTACATATCCTGCAGCCGCACATTCTCCCTGTTGAGGAAACCTCCTGCACGGACACGCCAGCGGAACTCATTCAGGGCACCGTACCGTGAGGTGCGGCTGACCTCACCCCAGATGAAATCATAGCTCCCGGGACGGTTGTCGCTGTAATTGTATCCGTGTCTCCAGGAGAGTGCGAATGTCGGGTAATCAGAATCAGCAGGTATTTTGGCTCCGTCAGCGATGCGGTACCTCTGGCGGGGCGTCCATGTCAGCGAAGTTGTGATTGAGAGATGCCGGTGAGAGACAGGAGGCTCGTAATCATAGCCTTCAGAACCGCCAGTTGCATACGGATTGTCAGGGATGTTTTCAGACCATGGCCTGTCCTTCCTGAAAATTGAAAAGGAAGAGTTGTTTGTCAGCGTGTCTCGCTTTTCGTACATCCCGGAAACTGACAGTGTCAGACCGTTTGCGATGTCGCTGCGGTGCCCGGCAATTATGTACCGGCTTCCGTAAAGTCTCATCATGTTATCCCTGAAAAAGAGCGAAGAAACTGTATTAACCAGCTGATTAACACCTGAAGGGGAGAATTCGTCCGACTGGCTGCCTGCCCTGAAGAAGATGTTGCCTGAGTGCTTGGGGTCATACAGCATATTGGCAGTAACATTCCACATAAGCCGTTCTCGGCTGAAAGCGTACCGGGCTGACGGAGCAAGGGTGAAACGGCCTGCCTTGCCTGATTTTACCGAAAGGTTCATGCCGGTTCCTGCCACAAACCCGTCGACGGTGTTGAATGAGAAGCTTTTAAGGTCAGCCAGTCCGTCAAACTCAAGGAAGGTATTCTTAGAAAGCTGCCATCTCTTTCCTCCGGCAAGGTCCCTGATGAACCGGGAGGCGGGAGTTTTTCTCATGCCGGCGGTGTCTGAGCCGGAGGCTGATCCGGGATGGGAGCCTGCACCGATTGTTATGCTAAGGGTAGTAGTGTCGCGCACTGCCAGTTTTCCTTTCGCGGCCGGGGCTGTGGCAAGGCTGGCGCTCTCCTCGCGGGTGAGTGGGATGGGCCTCACCTCAGCCCAGTATGCAGAGTCGCGACTGGTGGCGTCATCCTCAACTATTACGGTGGTCTTGTCTTCTATCTCCAGGGGAGGCTTCACCCGCGTGGTGCGGGCGTTTTTCTCATTCAGCCGAGCCAGCCGTGACATGTCGCGTGCCGTCAGGTCATCCTTTGCCAGCAGGGCATCAATCTCCCTTTCAGCAGCACTCTTCGGGCGTTCAGAAGTTACATCCTCAGCCCCGGCCGCATCAGCCATTTCATATGCAGGCGGGCGCCGCATGCTACGGTCAGGCTCAACCTCGAGGTACTTGACTGCACTTGTATAGGCAGCCCTGGCCTTTACGCCCATGAAAGCAATGTCGGCATTGAACTCATGGCTGACAGGCATCCATATCCCTTCCTTCACCGGAGTGTAGAGCTGCCTGACCCTTATGCGTCCGGCCATGTTTTCATTGGTGAGGTCAAGCGAGTGTATTGCCCAGAGATCCTCAACGATATATATCACACCGGTGAAGAGCTGCTGGCTTTTCCTTCGCGGGGTGACGCTGATCTTGTCAATTACGTAGTCGCCCTGTGATGATGACCCCATGAAGCTGAATATGTAATGGGAGAAGGCATTTGGTGCCAGGGGTGATATTGCCATCTCAACAAGCACCGGCTGGTAGAAGCTCGCCTCTATGAAATCCATCGGTGAGGCCTGCCCCTGCGTCAGGTCTTCGCTCGAGTTGGAGGAGATGACGCGGTGAACGTACCTGTCGGGGGCGTTGAAGGTTATCATGTTGACCGACTCCGAGAAGTAGTACCTGCCCTCCTTAAGATCACCGCCGTTTGATTCGATTTTCATCCTTCTCTTCAGCATCTCCGGGATTTTGTCGACGCTGCCGCCGCCCCTGATATAGACTTCAGCCTGCCACATTTTGACCTGGCTTAGATGGAAAGGAGCCATCCCGATGGCTTTGCGCATTATGAAGTACGCAGGGTCTTTCCCTGATGCAGAGACTCTTACGGGTGGTATCTCAAAGAGCTGTTCGGTAAGGACAATGTCGGCGGTGACTCCGTTGCCGGTAAGGGTGAACTGCCTTGTTACCGGCAGATAGCCCAGGAACTGGTAGTTAACAGTATAGTTGCCGGGCGGCAGGGAAATCTCATACCAGCCGTCACTGTTAGACGTTGTTCCCTGCCGCAGTTCGGTTATATAAACGGAAGCTGCCGGCATTGGCGCACCGCCGGTATCAGTTATCCTGCCACGTAATACCTGGGCCTGGTTCGTGATGAACGGGGTGAGAAACAGTGCAATAAGAAGGAAACTCCTGCCTCGCATTTTCATTCTGTTTCAGCGGAATGGTCTCTCAGCGAGGAGCCGGCAACCACAATAACAAATTCGCCCCTTGGGGCGGTTGTGCGGAAGTGTTCGGCAAGCGAAGCCAGCGTGCCGCGAACGGTCTCTTCAAATTTTTTGGTTATCTCCCTTGATACCGATGCCCTCCTGTCGTTACCCAGTGCAGCAGCCAGCTGTTCCAGGGTCTTTACTATCCTGAAAGGCGACTCATAGAAGATCATTGTCCGTTCTTCGGCGGCCAGTGCCGAAAGTCTTTTCTGCCTCCCCTTTTTCTGAGGCAGGAATCCTTCGAAGCAGAAGCGGTCGGAAGGGAGCCCGGAGCAAACCAGGGCCGGCACGAATGCCGTCGGACCCGGCAGGGTTTCCACGGGGATGTCCCTCTCGAGGCACCGTCTGACAAGGAGGAATCCGGGGTCTGATATGCCCGGGGTGCCTGCGTCGGATACAAGTGCCGTGACCGTGCCGGCCTCAATTGCATCACACACTGCCTCTAGACTGCGGTGCTCATTGAACTTATGGTGCGAACGGAGCGGAACGGTGATCCCGTAGTGATCAAGAAGTATCCTTGTGGTCCTGGTATCCTCGGCAAGAACAAGTCCCGCCGATTTAAGCACCTCCAGGGCGCGGATGGTGATATCACCAAGATTGCCTATGGGGGTGGGCACCAGGATCAGCCTAGACATGCAAACTGAATTTTCTGCGTACGACATCGACGAATGATGACTGTGCTGAAGGATCAGATCCCATGACAGTGCTCTCGTCAAGTATTTTCATTGCCTCGCCGAGCGATGCGGCAGCGTTAAGCCGATTAATAGTGTCACCGTAAGCAAGGGCATCACCGCTGAATAGCTCGCGGATAAAATAGAACCGGTCATTGATGCCGATTGCGGCGGCTATATCCGTTATTGGTTTGCCCTGGATCAAGGAGGAGCCAGCTTCCTCCTTTTTTGCCGTGGATATCTTTTCGCCGAGAGTGCCGCCGGCAGTGAACCTGTCTGCCAGTATTGCCTTTGATGGCTCCTGACTTTTTGCTTCCCCTACGACCGACTCGGCTTTCACGGCTTCGGCCTTAACGGCCTCCGTCTTCACGGTCTCAGCCAAAACTGGCTCTGTCTTTACCGGCTCCGTCTTCACGGTCTCAGCCAAAACTGGCTCCGTCCTCACCGGTTCAACCACAGGTGCCTTTATTTCAACAGGCGGGTTGGTATTAATCTCTTTCTTCGGAGTAACTTCCGCTAATTGCAGTGTCTCACGGACATTCTTCTCATTTGAAGCATTCAGCGACGGCAGGAGCCTGACCAGGTCAGCTGCGCTTCTCACGCGTGACCTTGCAAGTTCTATCTCTGCCTTTTCCGGTCCGGATACGCCCAGCTGTTCCAGCAACGTCATCGCCTCTTCCAGGTCCCTTCCAATAATGTTAACAGCCTTCAGGAAATCCATCTCTCTTTGTTTTTTAATTATGATCGTTTTCTTTATTTTGCAAAAGTAATCAATATTAGTCTTTCCGGCCTGAACAGACCAATATAGAGTATTGAACGGCCCAATCACAATCTGAAGTATGGAGTTTCTTGAAAATTCGGTTGACAATGCCGGCAAGCGCGGATCGGTGGAGGTGATTGCCGGGTCAATGTTCTCAGGCAAGACCGAGGAGCTCATCAGGCGGCTTCGGAGGGCGATGTTTGCCGGCCTTAAGGTGGAGATTTTCAAGCCAGCCGTTGATACCAGGTACTCTGAAGACAAAGTTGTCTCCCATGATGAGAAGTCGATAATGTCAACCCCGGTGGAGAATGCATCTTCCATACTGCTCCTCACCTCCGGTGTTGAGGTGGTAGGTATTGACGAAGCCCAGTTTTTTGACAACAGTCTTATTGAGGTGTGCACAATGCTGGCAGACAACGGAACGCGGGTGATAGTTGCGGGACTTGACATGGATTTTTCGGGTAAGCCGTTCGGTCCGATACCGGCCCTGATGGCTGTTGCCGAGTATGTCACCAAGGTTCATGCCATTTGTGTCAGGTGCGGCAACCTGGCGAATTACTCGCATCGCAAGATCAAGAGCGACAAGGTGGTTGTGCTGGGAGAGAAGGACATCTATGAGCCTCTTTGTCGTTCATGTTACATTAAGGCAGTCAACAGGTGATAATTACAGCCCGGGAGCTTGCCCGCATTACAGGAGGATCGCTGACAGGTGATGACAGCCTGAGTGTCACCGGCATCATGACTGACAGCAGGGTGCCGGGGGCCGGGCCTGACATGCTTTTCATCGCCCTGCGGGGACCAAACCACGACGGACATAAATTCATTGAACCGCTCTACGGCAGAGGTGTGCGGTTGTTTCTGGTTGACACACTTCCTCCCGGCCACCGGGAAATGGCGGGAGCAGGCTTTGTCAGGGCTGAGGATACACTTGAAGCACTCCAGTGCCTTGCAAAATGGCGCCGCGAAAGCTTCAGGGGTAAAGTGATTGCCGTAACTGGAAGCGCCGGCAAGACAATAGTCAAGGAGTGGCTTGCAGGTACCCTGAGCCTTGTAAAAAGCGTCATCCGGAGCCCTAAAAGCTATAACTCCCAGGTAGGAGTGGCACTTTCACTGCTGAACCTGGATGATCAGTATGATACAGCCGTCATTGAGGCAGGAATATCCAGGCCGGGGGAGATGGAACGGCTGGCACGTATAATCAGGCCTGATACAGTCATCGTCACAAATGTTGGTGACGCACACGGCGAAAACTTCACAGGCAGGGAGAGCATTGCAGCCGAGAAGCTGAAACTGACCAGGGGAGCTTACCTGGTCATCTGCTGTGCCGATGATGAGATAATCAGGAAGGAGATGGCTGCCTCTCATCCGGAAATTCCTCTCTATACCTGGACTCTTTCAGGAAAGAGTGCCTCACTTGCGGTTATAGCTGAGGATACAGAAGACAACCGCCGGATTCTGAGGTGCAGAACGGCAAACGGATCGTTTGAGGCAGTCATTCCATTTGCAGATCAGGCGTCTGCGGAGAATGCAGTCTCGGTCATTGCCTGCTGCCTTGCTGAAAACCTTCCGGCTGAGATAATTACCAGGGGGATGGCGGAGCTGCCGGCAGTGGCAATGCGCATGGAGGTAAAGCGGGGCAGGAATGGCTGTACCCTCATCGAGGACTACTATAACTCGGATCCGGCTTCGCTTGGAATGGCTCTTGATTTTCTGAGAACACATGCAAGGGGAAAGACTACCCTGATTCTGTCCGACTTCAGACAGATAGGAGGGGATGAGAAGCAGCTTTATGAAGGGGTTGCAAAGGCTGTCAGGAGTGCAGGGATAGACCGGTTCATCGGGATAGGAGAAGCGCTTTCACGGCAGAGTGGCGGATTTCCGCCAGGATCCGTGTTCTTCGGTTCCACGAGGGAATGCTCAGAGGCCATCAGGGGAATATCATTCAGGGACGAGACAATCTTGATCAAGGGAGCCCGTGTTTTCGGCCTTGAAAGGATCAGCGGGCTCCTTGTACGGCAGCTTCACCAGACGCGGCTGGAGATAAATATGAACGCTGTAGTCCATAACCTGAATGAATTCAGACATTTGCTAAAGCCGGGAACAGGTGTGATTGCAATGGTCAAGGCATTTGCCTACGGCTCCGGATCTGCGGAGATAGCCTCACTGCTTGAGTACAACGGAGTAAGGTGTTTCGCAGTTGCCTATGCTGACGAGGGAGTTGCCCTCAGGGAAGCTGGGATAACCTCTCCGGTGATTGTCATGAATCCGGATGAAAGCGTGACTGAACTGATAATTCACAACAACCTCGAACCGGAGCTTTACAGCATTGAGTCATTTGCCGCTTTTGCATCGGCGGCAAGGAGGTTCGGCCTCCTTCACTACCCTGTTCACATAAAGCTTGACACCGGGATGCACCGGCTGGGTTTCGGCACGGAGGATATTGATGACCTCATACTTCGCATGACAGGGCAGCAGCATCTAAAGGTTGTCTCTCTTTTTTCGCACCTGGCGGCCAGTGAAGATCCAGCACATGATGCTTTCACCCACAGGCAGGCCGGGCTGCTTACAGAAACGGCGGTGAGAATGAAAGCCGCCCTTGGGTACGGATTCAGCCTCCACCTGCTTAATTCATCAGGCATAGCCCGCTTCCCGGAGTACCAGTTTGACCTGATCAGGTTTGGTATCGGACTGTACGGTATTGGAAGGTATGACGGGGTTTCCCTGAGGCAGACAGGAAGGTTCGTGACTGCGGTGTCTCAGGTGAGGATTGTCCCGGCAGGTGAGCCTGTGAGCTATGGCTGCCATGGTGAATCTGAACATGAGAGGGAGATAGCAATAATTCCCGTAGGCTATGCCGACGGACTGCGAAGGGAACTTGGACACGGTAAAGGGAGCCTGTATATAAAGGGTAAACGTGCACCAACAGTGGGAAGCATATGTATGGACATGTGCATGGTTGATGTCACGGGTCTGAATGTACACGCCGGTGATGAGGCTGAGGTGTTCGGTGCAAACATATCAATAGAAGAGATTGCCTCGCTGTGCAACACAATCCCGTATGAGATACTGACCTCAATACCTCCCAGGGTAAAGAGAATATACGTAAACGAGTGATCAGCCGAGCTGGCTTATCTTCTCAAGTTTCGCCTGGTCAACAATGCTGATCTTTTTTCCGTCAAGTGATATGACAGACTCAGATGCGAACATCGAGAGGGTGCGGATTGCGTTTGAGGTGGTCATGTTCGAGAAGCATGCCAGGTCTTCGCGCGAGACATATGCCCTTATAGTGCGGCCGTCATTTTCGAGTCCGTAGGTATCACGGAGTACGAGCAGTGATTCAGCAAGGCGTCCGCGGATGTGTTTCTGGGTCAGCGAGATGGTTCTCCTGTTTGAGAAGGAAAGCTCCAGCGCCATCATTCTCATTAACTTCATAGAGAGGTCGGAGTTGCGCTTCAGCAGCTTCATGAACGGGTCCCTGTCGAAGCGGCAAACACCTGAGTCTTCAATTGCAACAGCCGAGGCTGAATAGGCTGTTCCTGAAATAAAAGCAGCAAACCCTATCAGACCCTGGGGCCTGACCATCCTGATAATCTGTTCGCGTCCCCCGATTCCTTCCTTGTAAACCTTTACCTTGCCGCATGCCAGACAGTACACTCCTGAAGGCCTGTTTCCCTCGTGAAAAATCATTTCCCCCTTTTTCAGGGCAACACATGAGTGATCCTGCAGTAAAAACTCTTTTTCCCTGTCAGGCAGCTCCCTGAACAGGGAAAAAGGTCCCTCAATACATTGCTCGAGGTACGGATTGGTATAAAGCATTTCCCCTTATGTTTAACAACATACACAAAGATAAAAAAAAAGTGCATGAAAGGGAAAATTAACTTTTTTTAACACACTATCGATCAGGTAGTTGAGGGTCAGCGGGCTTTGCTACCGGTAATGTGAAATTATGGGTATTCTCCTGCCGCTTCCGAATGCCCTGGCGGAGATACGTAGTATCGGAGGGGTCTGTTTTCTCTTGAACTCGCTGGTGCGCACCAGTTTAAGTACCTTTTCCACAAGCTCCGGGTCATATCCGTCAGCAATGATCCTTTCAGCCGGCCATTCCAGGTCGATATACCTGTAAAGCACCTGATCAAGTATGCTGTAAGGGGGAAGTGAGTCGGTATCAAGCTGGTCAGGCTTCAGTTCGGCTGAAGGAGGCTTTGAAATGATCGCCGGCGGGATTATACCGCCATGAATGTTGATCTCTGCAGCAAGCCGGTATACGTCGGTCTTGTAAACATCACCTATCACGGAGAGGCCTCCGGCCATGTCACCGTACAGTGTTCCGTAGCCGGTGGCTGCCTCACTCTTGTTTGAGGTATTCAGGAGCACATATCCGAACTTGTTTGCGAATGCCATGAGGAAAACAGCACGAAGTCTCGACTGTATATTTTCCTCTGTGACATCGGGTGCCAGCCCTGTGAAGAACGGCTGAAGGGTTTTTTCAACAGCCTGCCTGGCCTCCTCGATGCTTACTATACGGTAGGGTACGCCCAGGTTCTCTGCCATCCTGACGGAGTCTGAAACGGAATGTCCTGAGGAATAGACTGACGGCATAAGCAGCGCCATGGTATTTTCCGGCCCGAGGGCTTCCGCCGCAAGTGCCGTTACAACTGCCGAGTCAATGCCGCCGGACAGGCCAATAATGGCTTTTTTCATTCCGCCCTTGGCGAAAAAATCACGAATACCTATTACAAGTGCACGGTGGATATGGCCGGTCATGTCTTCCGGCAGTGGAGAAGGACATGAATAACTATTAGGGTCATTGCCCGGCGCCGGGATCTCCACAGTTCTTACCTCTTCCTGGCAGAAGCCAAGTTTTTCAAGCACATTCCCTTCGGCGTCAATAAGAACGGATGAGCCGTCAAAGATAAGATCGGTATACCCCCCGGTCTGGTTGACTGATATGAACGGAAGCCGGTATTCCCTTGCATTACGGATAAAAACCTCCTCTCTCACCTTGATCCTGTTGTGAGAGAATGGATTGGCTGCAATATTTATGATCAATGAAGGGTGTTCCTTCATCAGTTCGTCGAGAGGGGTTATGCTGTACAGGCGCCACAGTCCCCTGTCGCCGAATGGCTGTTCATCCCAGACATCTTCACAGATAGTGACAGCGATTTTTACCCCGTTCAGTTCCACTGCCTGGAAGATATTCCCTGCCTGGAAAT
>JAKAXP010000283.1 GCA_021816545.1 Bacteroidota bacterium | reverse complement strand
CGTAGTCAGTACCCACCGTGGTGACCTTTGCGTACCTGTTTACCTGGCCGGTAAGAAGCGGGGTCTGTCCTGAAACAAATACGTCCCCGCAGGATATCATCAATGCTATAATCAGAAGATATCTCCCGGTTATGTGACGGCTGTAAAGGGGCATTTTAAATGTCTGGTTATCCAACATACCTTAATAAAACTGCAAATCGCGCAGATTATTTTAGGAGCCCTATGTAAATTGAAACTAAACAGTGTAGAGCAACGGAAACTCTACCGAGAAGACACTTCCCTTATTCTGCTCCGTTGTAAACCAGATCTTTCCGCCGGCACCCTCAACATACCGCTTGACAATTGAAAGACCGAGCCCCATTCCTGAAGATTTGGTTGTAAAATTAGGAGTGAACATTTTGGGGATAAGCTCTTCCTGTATACCAATCCCGTTGTCAATAAACCTGACTTTCACATGTTTGCCGGCGGCTGTGACAATTATCCTGATCTCCCCTTTCTTCCCTGACGGGATTGACTGAATGGCATTCTTGAGGAGGTTTGAAAAAATGCTGTTCAGGTGTTCCCTGTCTGCCATAATCACCGCACTGCCAATGGTGCCGCTCTCAAGCGTGATTCTTGCATTCTCGGCATTACCGAACATTGCAAGAGTTGTGTTAAGCTGTGCGATGACGTCAACCTCCGAAGGTTCTGCTACCGGCAGTTTGGCGAAGGATGAGAAGGCTGAGGCTATGTTTGACAGGTTTTCAATATACTCAATCTGGTTATCGGTAAAACTTTTGATCCTCCTGTCAAAATCGGGAACCTGGTCGTTCCACGACTTGAAAAGCTGCTGAACGTTGAGTTTCATCGGTGTGAGCGGGTTCTTGATCTCATGGGCAATCTGCCTGGCCATCTCACGCCATGCCATTTCACGTTCGGTACGTGCAAGCTTGTCTGCGCTCTCCTCAAGCTCATCGGTCATCCGGTTGTACTGCTTGACCAGTTCTCCCACCTCATCACGGCCGCTGTAACTGATATGCTCGTTCTTTTTCCCGTACCCGACGGAAGCCATCGCATGCTGAAGCATATAAAGCGGGCTGGTTATCCTTTCGCTCAGGAAAACAGCCACCCACATCATTATAAGAAGGAACAGAAGGGCAAAATTGACAAGCGTGACTATCAGGTTTGTCGTTTCCCGCGCCAGCAGGTTCTGCATGGCGAAATATGGTATGTTGAGATAGGCCAGCAGTCCTCCTTCTTCATTGTAGAAAGGAAGATAAGCCGACAGGTAATTAAGTCTTCCTATTGTCTCGGTTCCGATATATTCTTCCTTTCCGCCTGTTGTAAGAACCCCGAATGCAACCGGGTCAATCATGCTTCCCTCAAGCTTACGGGCAAAGACCTCTGGCCTGGAGGTGGCAATCAGCCTGCCTGAAGGCGAATAAAGGTTTATATCTGTGAAGAAGACGTTGGAAAACTTGACAAGTAAATTGTTAAGCGATGGATAATCAGGCGCCTGCCATCCCGCCTCAAGTGTTTCTTCGGAGGCCAGCTTGTGCTCCAGCTCTATCGCCAGCGATGTGGCCTTCTCACGGATGATCCTCGTATGGTTGTTGCGGAATTGCCTGGTGCTGAGCATAACCGCACCGGTTATGACAATGACGAAAACCACTGTGAGCACCGCAGCAAACGATAACTGCAGCTTCCTCCGGAAGGTATCAATCTTAAGTATTTCCTCAGGCCTGAGAGTAAAGATTATCAGGAGGATTAAAACATAGATAAGGGTGGCAATAAAGAGATACCCGAAGGTGATAATCCTGTCAAGCAGCTTTATCTTCGCGGTAGAAATTGCAAGCGTCATATCACCAAGGGTATAGTACAGCTGCCTGTAATCCCTTGTATCCTCAAACCTGTATTCCTCCCTCTCTGACTGTCCTTCTGCAATTGAGGTGTCATAAGGGTATTCACCCGACCTAAGTACAAGTGTACCCTTATTGTACTTCGCATAGGAGATGTCCTTAAGCATTGCGAACCGCTGATGGCCGGCATCAAGCAGCAGCTCCGGGTAACCCGCAAGATATGTCTCAATGTGGCTTACCAGCTCAATATACAGTCCATTTGTCAGCCCTGGAGAGATATCGTAGAGTATCTTTGACAGGTACCATGCCCGGCCGGTCCGGTTACGCATGAAGTAAAAACCGGTCTGCGTGATTGTGTCACCTTCATTCCGTATCCTGTTGTCAAACCAGTCAAAACAGTTTGCCGCTTCAGAACCTGTAGAACCCAGAGACAGCGGTGAGTCATTCCTGCAAATGACTATGTTAAGGTCATAATTCTCCCAGTAACCATAGAAATAGCCGTCCTCCAGGTACCGGTAGACTGTATTAATGTCTGCAGGGGTGATATTCTCCTTCCTGACAAGGCCGGCAAGCACAGTGTCTCCTTCAAGTGCCGGCCACATGTCAATTAGCATCCCCTCAGCCACCATATCATTGTCGCTGGCAAGCGAGATTGCCATAACCTTCATGTTTCTCTCCTCCTTAAGGATGGAATACCTTATTATCAGGGCAGTGGAGAGCATTGCCGTAACTACTGAAAAGATTATAGTAAGGGATACCTCGGAGTAGGCTTTTCTCTGCCAGACAAGTATTGCCGTGAGCATTACGAGGACCCAGAGTATGCTCCACCCGTTGCAGTCTGTACCCAGCAGGCAGGCAAGCGGTAATATTATCAGCTCACTTCCCGTAAGTAACAGGGTTTCCCTGAGGGTCCACTCCTTCATCATCCTGAATGCACGCATGAAGAGTATCACCGGCACTGTGAGAAGAAGCATCACCGATACAATGCCTGCAAGGCTCATGAAAGTCATGTCAAGTATTTTGAATGCCTCGAAGCTGATGGCTGAGTTCAGAACCATGTCCCTGAAATAGGCTTCAGCCAGGAGAAAAAGCAGAAATCCGGCCGCCAGGGTTACCCCCGGCACAAGCAGCCTCATTAATCCCTCTCGCTTCCACGGTGACCCGAACCTGCCGCTCCTGAAAGCGTACCTTATGCCCGAAAGGATCAGTATCCCGAAAAGCAGCACATGCCCCACAGTAGGCAACAGCCAGCCGGCAGACCAGTGAAACGGTGAGAAGAGCCCGGTTGAACTGACCGAAGGCGGCAGTCCCGTCAGCAGGATAATCATGTAAACAGCAAGCAGGGTACCGAATGCCACCGCTATACCCGGAATCTTCTCCTGCCTCCTGTCAACCCATCCTGCAAAAAGAATAACAACCCTGGTCAGAAGGAACAGAACGACCAGCCAAAGAATCACAGGCACTGCAATGAATGCGGTATTGGGTTTCCTGTCAG
>JAKAXP010000282.1 GCA_021816545.1 Bacteroidota bacterium | reverse complement strand
AAAAATCCTTGACACTGCCGGCCAGAAGGGAACCGGTAAATGGACAGTCACCAGCGCCCTCGACCATGGGGTGCCACTCAGCCTCATCGGCGAATCGGTCTTTGCACGGTTCATCTCATCAATGAAAAAAGAAAGGGTCAAGGCCTCTCCCCTCTTTAAAAGTCCGGGAAAGATCACACTTAAAAACAAAAAGGAATTCGTTGACGATATCCGCAAGGCACTCTATGCCTCGAAGATCGTCTCCTATGCCCAGGGATTCAACCTGCTCAGGAATGCGGCTGCCGAATACAAATGGGATCTTAATTATGGCGAAATCGCCATGATATGGAGGGGCGGATGCATCATCCGCTCTGCATTCCTCAATAAGATATACGAAGCCTACAAACGTGACCCAGGCCTTCCCAATCTGATAATGGACAACTACTTCACCGGCATCCTTGGAGAGAACAGCGACAGCTGGCGGCGCGTTGTTGCCCATGCTGTTAAAGCAGGCATCCCCGTCCCGGCAATGAGCGCTGCACTGGCCTGGTTCGACAGCTACCGCTCGGCGTGGCTTCCGGCCAACCTCCTTCAGGCCCAGCGTGATTACTTCGGGGCCCATACTTACCAGCGCACAGACAAACCGGAGGGTGAGTTCTTCCATACGAACTGGACAGGCCGCGGGGGTGACACAGCGTCATCAACCTATAACGCCTGAGGCAGCGGAAGCCGGGCTGCTTCTGCTCCTGGCAACTCCTGATAAATCGGAAGCCGGGTTGCCTCTGCTCCCGGCAACTCCTGATAAATCGGAAGCCGGGCTGCATCTGCTCCCGGCAACTCCTGATACTCCGGAAGCCGGACCTTATCAGCCCGATGCACCTGCCGGAAATGTGTGAGATAGTCTGCAACGTCCGACTTCAGCACCTGACAATAGGCCGGTAATGCTTTTTTCCCTATTTTTACCTTGAATTTTAAGGCTTATATCATCATGACCAAAAACGTAAACGAACGCGCAGCAGACAATATCCGGATCCTTTCAATGGCAATGGTCGAAAAGGCCAACTCTGGCCACCCTGGCGGGGCAATGGGCGGAGCTGACTTCATCCACATCCTTTATTCCGAATTCCTCAGGTTTGACCCGGCAGACCCTCAGTGGATCAACAGGGACCGGTTCTTCCTTGACCCGGGACACATGTCGCCCATGCTCTATTCGGTACTCACGCTCACAGGGCACTTTTCGGTTGATGATATCAGGCAGTTCAGGCAGTGGGGCAGCGTCACCCCAGGCCATCCGGAACTGGATGTCAAACGCGGCGTTGAAAACACCTCCGGGCCGCTGGGCCAGGGCCATACAATGGCTGTTGGCGCCGCCATCGCGGAGCGCTTCCTTGCTGCAAGGTTCGGAAGGATGTTTGAACACAAGATCTATGCATATATCTCTGACGGCGGTATCCAGGAGGAAATCTCACAGGGAGCAGGGAGGCTCGCCGGCCATCTCGGGCTGAGCAACCTGATCATGTTCTATGACTCAAATGATATTCAGCTTTCGACAGAGACAAAGGCAGTGACTTCGGAAGATACTGCAGCCAAATACAGGGCCTGGGGCTGGCGCGTCATGGAGATCGACGGACACAGCCATGACCAGATCCGAGGCGCCCTTCGCCTTGCAGGCGACGAAAACGAGAAACCGGTCCTGATAATCGGCCGTACGGTCATGGGCAAAGGGCTTGTAGACGAAGCAGGAAACAGCTTTGAGGGAAAAACATCGACACACGGCCAGCCCGTGACACACGCAGGCGCGTCATTTAAAAATTCTGTTGCCAACCTGGGAGGTGACCCGGAGGATCCATTTGCAATCTTCAGCGACGTCAGCACCCTTTATGCGGAGACCGTTGCCGCCAAAAAAGCCGCAGCTGCCGCATGGAAGGAAAAGAAGTCAGCGTGGGCATCGGCAAATCCAGATGCAGCACACTCCCTTGAGAACTTTTACTCGGGATCCGTTCCGGAAATAAACTTCGCCGCTGTTGCGCAGAAGGGAAATGATGCCACCCGGAATGCCTCAGCCGTGCTCCTTTCACTCTTTGCAGAGAAGATACCTAATATGATTGTTGCTTCGGCTGACCTGGCAAACTCAGACAAGACCGACGGTTTCCTGAAGAAGACCCGGCCTTTTGCAAAGGGAGATTTCTCAGGTGCATTCCTGCATGCCGGAGTCTCCGAGCTTACGATGGCTGCAGTCATGAACGGCATGGCCCTGCACGGCGGCGTGATCCCTGTTTGTGGAACCTTCTTCGTCTTTTCCGACTATATGAAACCTGCGGTCAGGCTTGCAGCGCTGATGGGACTGCCTGTGAAGTATGTCTGGACCCATGATGCGTTCCGTGTGGGCGAAGACGGACCTACTCACCAGCCGGTGGAACAGGAGGCACAGATCAGGCTCATGGAACACCTGAAGAATCATCACGGTGAAAACAGCATGCTTGTCCTCAGGCCTGCCGATGCTATTGAGACAAACATCGCCTGGAAGCTGGCGCTTGAAAACAAAAAAACACCCACGGCACTCATACTGTCACGCCAGAACATAAAGACACTCCCTGCTGCAGGTGCAACGCGCGCCGAAGCTGCAGCGATGGCTTCAAAAGGTGCGTATGTTGTTACCGGACCTGAGACCGCACCGGATGTCATAATGGTCGCCAGTGGCTCGGAAGTCGCCACCCTGGTTGAAGCAGCAGCCCTCCTTTCAACTGACGGGGTGAAGGCCAGGATAGTGTCAGCACCCTCGGAAGGGCTTTTCAGGCTTCAGGATGAGAAATACCGCCACAACGTTATCACTCCCGGAATCCCGGTATTCTGCCTGACTGCAGGACTCCCTGTCACAATGCTGGGGTTCGCGGGCGCTGAAGGAAAGGTATGGGGGCTTGAAAGCTTCGGTTTTTCCGCCGCTTACAATGTTCTTGACCAGAAACTTGGATTCACCGGTGAAAACGTTGCAAAAGAGGTGAAAAAGTTCCTGGGTAAATAATAAGGTATAAATCAAAAAACTGCCGTCATGAAAGTACTGAAATGGATCTTCATCGTCATCCTTGCTCTGCTTGCAATCGTTACTGTCATCGGTTTTGCAATGCCAAAGGACACAAAGATTACCGTCACAGATGAGATTAACCTTCCTCCGGCCAAGGTATTTCACTTTGTTGCAGGATTTGTTGACCGCACCGCCTGGGATCCCTGGATCAAGGCAGATACTGCTGTTAAATGCACATTCGACATCGTCCCCGGCTATGTCGGTTCAAAATACAACTGGGACGGCCCTGTGGTGGGCAAGGGAATGATGCAGGTCGATTCCGTCGTGTTTGGC
>JAKAXP010000281.1 GCA_021816545.1 Bacteroidota bacterium | reverse complement strand
CCATTCCCCCATGGCTTATATGGTTGGGAAATTTCCTCCTCCCCGCCCTGAGGAAAAGAGCATGGCCAACGAGTCCGTCTCCTGCGAGGTGTGTCATCTGACACAGAAGGCTCAGTCCGATCCGCCGTTCAACTTCAGTTATTACATTCAGCCCGGGCGGACTAAATACAGCGGGAGGGAGCCGGAGATACAGTCACCCGCCCACAATATCGTTCAGAATGATTTCTTCCGGACTACGGAGTTCTGCGGCAACTGCCACAATGAGAAGAATCCTTACGGTATCTGGGTGAAGAGCACACAGCTGGAATGGAAGGAGGGGCCCTACGCCAAAGAGGGAGTGAGGTGCCAGGACTGCCATATGCCAAAGGGGCCATATATCCTGGCCCTGATGGGGAAGGAGCGTGAAGATGCCCGCCTGCACCTGTTCCACGGTGCACATGATCCCGGAAAAGTGAGGGGTACCATTGAGCTTCGCATTGAACCTGACACCCGCCTGGCCGAACCGGGTGAAAACATCGTATTTAAAGTTGCACTTTTCAATCAGAAGACGGGTCATAAGTTTCCCACCGGATCGGTGGAAGACCGTATAGCCTGGCTGAATGTTGAGGCCACTGACGCGAAGGGTAAAACCTATCATCTGAATGTTGACGAAAAAGGCTTTGAGGGTGAAGAATATACAATATCCGGCGATTACCTTGCCTACCAGGATATGGCAATACCCCTGAAGCTTACTGATTTCAAGGGGGTACAGCGTGACGGCATCCCCTACGGGAACAGGATATTCCGGAAGCCATACTTTGATGAGCAGGGGAATATGACAATAATGCAGTGGAACACATTCTCCCAGGGGGTGGATTACCGCATAGGCCCAAGGGAGACAAAGGTGGAGAAATTCACCTTCAAGGTTCCCTTTGATGCAGCTCCGGGTGAAATGAAGGTAAGAGCCGTGCTCAACTACCAGCTCCTGGTAAAGCCTGTGGCGGACTTTCTAAAAGTACCGGCTGATGAATCGGAGATAATTATGGTCAACGAGCATTCGACAAAAGTTGAAATTCTTCCCTGATAACCAAACCTTAAAGAAATTCATATGAAAACTTCCTTCATTGCAAGAGCAGCAATACTGGCCGTAATGATGATTATGCTGCTTCCCGCGGAACAGGTATCGGCCATACCCGCCTTTGCCCGCAAGTACCAGATCAGTTGCCAGGTGTGCCATTCGCCTGCAGCTCCGATGCTTAAGCCATTCGGAGATGAGTATGCCGGTGCCGGGTTCAGGATGACTGATTATGAGTCGCCCCGCTATTTCATCCAGACGGGAGACGACAGGCTTTCACTCTTCAGGGAGCTTCCGCTTGCCATCAGGATTGACGGTTTTGCCACCCTTAACTTCAATGACGCCGGAACAGTTGATTTCGGTGCTCCTTTTGTTGTGAAGATCCTCTCAGGCGGGGAGCTTTCTGACAAGCTCTCATACTACTTTTATTTCCTGATGAATGAACGCGGCGAAATTGCCGGGCTGGAGGATGCATTCCTGATGTATTCAGATGTGCTGAACTCAGGCATCAACCTTTTCATCGGCCAGTTCCAGGCATCTGATCCTCTTTTCAAGGGAGAACTGAGGCTCACCCTCGAGCCATACCAGATTTACGGTGTCAAACCTTCCAACTCCTCAGTTAACCTGAAATATGACAGGGGAATAATGTTCGACAAGGGATTTTCGACCGGCACGACAATTGTCGGCGAGATTGTGAACGGCTGCGGGCTGGGGGCTGCAGGTGAAGGTTATCTTTTTGACAAGGACAAGTACAAGAACTTCATGCTGAGGATAAACCAGGCTATTGGCAAGAATGTTTCCCTCGGCTTTTTCGGATACACCGGAAAGGAGGTCATAAGCGACAATGCTCCGGACCCATACGTAAGTGAGATGAAGATGTATGGCCCTGACCTGGCTCTGGACTTTGACGGTAAGCTGATGCTGAACGTGCAATACCTGTGGAGAACTGACTCTGATGTGTTTGAGGCTGACGGTGAGGTTCATCTGACTGACGTAAAGACCCAGGGAGGGTTTGCAGAGCTCATATATGCCCCAAAGGGCGATATGAGCAAGTGGTATTTTGCAGGTCTCGTTAACTGGGTTGACTCCGACCTTGACCAGCTTGACTATCAGTCAGGAACCATTCATGCCGGGTATCTCCTGAGGAGGAATGTGAGGCTGGTTACCGAGTACACCCGCATCTTCAGCGGCAACCCATACGGCAAACTCAGCGCCGGATTCGTCTCTGCCTTCTGACAGGCGGATCAGGCGCAGCAACCGTGAACTTTTTTAGTCTTTTCGACATTAATACTATAAAAAAAGGGCCTATGAAAAAATTCATGGTTTTTGCAGCTATTATGTTACTCGCTTCCTGTACCGGGAAGAAAGAGGTGAAACAGTACACTATTGACCAGTTCTACAAGAACGTTGCAATCAGTTTTTCCGACTTCTCGCAGGACGAAACAAAGATTCTTGTATCAAGCAATGAAACAGGCATTTACAATGTTTTCGAAATTAACCTTGCCGATGCATCCAAGAGGCAGGTTACCAGTTCTGATACGGAATCTTTCTTTGCCCTGGGATATGTCCACGGCACCAACCAGGTGCTGTACACGGCCGACAAGGGAGGCAATGAAAATGACCATATCTATCTTCTCAATGAAGACGGTACGTCAACGGATCTGACGCCGGGAGATGCAGTAAAGGCTTCATTCAACGGCTTCAGTCTTGACAAGAAGGTAATGTACTTCATCTCCAACAAGCGGGATCCCAGGTTCTTTGACCTTTATAAGATGAACGTTGGTGAATGGAAGGAGGAGATGATATGGGAGAACAAGGACGGCCTTGATTACGCCGGTGCCAGCAGGGACAGGTCATTTATTGCAACTGTAAAATCGATTACCACCAGTGAATCAAAGCTTTTTGTTACAAATCTTGCTTCAGGCGAGACGATGGAAGTGTCAGAACCTGACAAGCCGGGATTGTACTCTGCTTCCGGATTCACCCTGGATAATGCCGGTTTCTTTTATACGACCGATGCGGGCAGGGAGTTTACCTACCTTGTCAGATATGACCTGGCGACCGGGCAGCGTGAAGTTGTATATGAGACGGACTGGGATGTTACAGGCAGCTGGCTGAGCAGGAATGAAAAATACCGGATCATAGGCATCAACGAGGATGGAAGAATACAGCTGAAAATTACAGATCTCTCAACCGGTGAAGCAGTTAAATATCCTGATCTTCCGGGTGCCAGCATCAACGGACTGTCCATATCTGACAGTGAGAAGTATATGATTCTCAACCTCGGCACGTAGATC
>JAKAXP010000021.1 GCA_021816545.1 Bacteroidota bacterium | reverse complement strand
CGCATTTTCTGAACTGTGGCAAATGCGCTGCCTCGTCTGCCTTCTGAATCCAGCGGTGTGAACCAGTAGAATGTATCGCCTGAATAGCCCCTTTTCCTTACATTACGGCCCTGTGAAAACATGTAGAAATTCCACCCCCGGAGCCCGTTGGCAATGCTTGCCTTATAGAAAAGTTCCATCTCCCGGGGGTTTGTAACAACATGGTATTCACGCGAGCCGCTCTGAAACTCGGCTGCAAACAGCGGCCCGGATCCCTGCATCGCCACGGTAATATCGTTGATTATCCTGTCGTCATGCAGGTTCCTGTACGAGACGAACTCAGGTATATGGTCAACTCCGAAAATTATCTCACTTTTACCCCTGAAGAGGTCTTCATACATTGTGATGTTGACCGGGAACTCATAACCGTTACCGTATATCCATCCGGGGAGGTTATGATAGAGAGGTACCGTAACACCTCTCTCCCTTATCATCGCAGTTAGCATCCTGAGGTAATCACCATAGTAGCGTCTCCAGAAGCTGTGCCATGCATGGTCACGGCCCCGGTCAAAGGGCGAAGCATACGGTTCCCGCCCGTCAGGCGGAAGTTCAACCTCCTCAAAACTGCGGTACCCGGTTCCCCACTGCCTGTTAAGTTCGCCAATGTCACCATACTGTTCTGCCGCCCATGAAACAAACCTTTCCCTCACTGCATTGCCATAATCGGACTGCCTTGCGAGCCATGAGAACACGCCTATTTCATTGCACACCTGCATCATTATGACCGGGCCGCCGGCCTGCACCTCATTTCTGCTTATCAGCGGCATAACCTGGTCATACCATGCCTTGACCCTCTCAATATAATCATCGTTGAAAAGGCTGACTCCGTCACTCATCACCCTTGCACCGCGGTGTGTGCGCATCCTCACTGCCTCACCGTACTTTTCAAGGAACCAGTCAGGCAGGCCGGCGCCCCTGAACTCAGCAAGGATAAAAGGCCCGGGCTTGACAATAGCATGGAGACCGTGCTCACTGCACTTTCGCAGCCAGCCGGTCAGATCCTTCTCCGGGCATGATCTGCCTTCGAAGTCAAAGACCCCTTCCTCTTCCTCATGCCATGCCCAGGGAACATAGGTACTGACAGCCTTAAGTCCGGCATTGACCGCCTCATCAAGATGCCTGTCCCATAATTCCCTCCTGATCCTGAAATAATGAATCTCCCCGGAATTGAGAAAAATTCTTCTTCCGTCCTTGTAAAAACTGTTATCCCTTATACTGAATGTCATTTCCGAAAATACTGTTTCTAAATTGTCTGCAACTCTTTATCACGATCTGATCCGTTACCATTCCCCCTCTTCGCTCTGAGAAGCTCCTTGATCTCCATGGTTCTCTTCTCAGTAAGCGCATACCGGAACGCAAAAGCAAGAGCCAGAAGGCTCAGGAGAACCGGCAGTCCAATCTCTACAACACGCATCATCAGCAGGGTGTAAGGAGCCTGCTTCTTAAGAGGCTCTATCCCGCCGGCTATTGTTGACAGCCCGGATTCAAGGACATCAGGCGCGGAACGCGGATCCAGGGCAGATATCATGTTGTTGATTGCTGATACACTGTTGATAAGGTGTTCTGTATGGTCACGGCTTTTCTTCTGTTCGTTTGAACGGGTCCGCAGGTGCACCAGCAGGTCAAATGAGCTTATCCTTGACTTCGTTAGCTTTGACTCCATGACGAATGGAATTGTCGCCCTTATCAGGCTGTCAGATGCTGACCCCTGAACACCGCCGGAGACGGTTGCAAGGGCAGCCTGGTGCCTTTCAAGTTCCCCGATGTTTTGCCTTGTGGCAATTGTCGCATTCAGCAGCACATTCTTTCTCCGGGCTTCAATATCAGGGGGCATGTAGTTTTTCCGGCCCGGCTTCTTCACTGCCTCACTCTCAAGATAGACCAGGTAGTCTTTCGATTCCTTAAGTGCCTCTGAAGTCTGTGCCCTGGCATTATCAAGCCACACGGCAGTGGCTGAGCCACCCTGGTAACCCTTCCAGTAGGTGAGTTTGGCCTGCATGTCGCGGATACTGCCCTGCAGGCTGTCAACTTTGGTGACCTGGGTCTGGTCGAAAAGAGTCAGGGTTATGAGTATTCCGGCTATAAAACTGGCAAATGCAGTGCCAAGCTTGATGAACCACCAGTATATTGAATAATAGCTCCCTTCAGTGCGGTGACCCGTCTTCAGCTCATCCTCATCGCAGATGTCACCCACCATCGATGAGCCCAGGGTGAAGAAGAAAAGCATCCCGGCAGAAAGCATTATGGTCGGAATTATTACAAGATACGGATGCTCCGGGTTATAGCACACAATCTTTGACAGCTGTGCCAGGCACATGAGGACCATCGAAATTATCAGGGTATTCCTTTTGCCAAGCTTCGGGCTGATCCAGTTCAGGGGGAACACCGCCAGCACCCCGGTTATTGCCCATATGGTTCCGTTTATTCCCAGAAGCCTGGCACCGGCAACCTTATCACCGCCAAAGACATAAAATATAGGGATATAGGAGCCTAAAAGATTTACAAAGTTGAAACCCATTGCCAGGGTAAAGATTGTCATGACCAGGTAAATGAAGTTTTTGTTTGTCCCGACAATCTTTATGTCATTCCAGAAATTGGTTTTCTCCTGCTTCGCCACCCTTACAAACCCCGGTTCACGCAGTTTGGCTGTCCACCAGAATGAGAGTGGTATCAGGATTGCCGCCACCATCAGTGAGACGTACCTCATCCCGTCAGCCTCGTTACCCCCCGGTCCCCTGAATACTTCCATGTTGGCCAGTGCAAATAGCCACGGTGTGCTCATGGCGAAGAGGTTGCCGACGAAGCTCTTGCCGCTGAAAAGACGGGTACGTTCATGAGGGTCGGAAGTCATCTCCATACCGAGGGCACCGTGAGGTATCTCGAAGATTGTTGTTGCCGTAAAGAACAGCAGCAGGGAAAACAGGATATATACGAGCTGGAAGCTGCGAAACCCGGTCTCGCTCGGGAACCAGGCATGTGCAACCTCTCCCTTCGGTATCCACCACATCACGACAAAAAACACTGCAACAGCGATACCTCCGACGAGGAGATATGGCCTGCGCCTTCCCATCCTGCTGCGGGTGTTGTCTGACAGGTGACCAACAATCGGATCGGAGAATGCATCCCAGAGCCGGGGGATAATCATTATCAGGCCAAGCCAGAAGGCACTGAGACCCAGACTTATGTTACCCATCAGCCCAACAAGCTGCCCGGCGATGTTGAATAATGCCACGGGAATAATCCCCCCGGCAGAATAGGCTGCCAGCTGACCGAATGTTATCCTGTCATAGCCGCTGTTCGCTCCACCCGTTTTCCTGCTTTTATCTTCCATGAATCTTACCTCCTGTCCGTGTCAGTATCTTATTATCACTTCAGCCGGTACTGCCGGAACGCTGATCTCCCTTCCGCTGAAGCCGTTTATTTCCATGCCGTTCACAGTCACACCCGAGGGCATCGTTCCGCCGTTGAAATTCTTTATCCTTATTCCTCCCTCAGGCAGGTCCGGTTTACCGGTGATATTTATCCGGTAACGGTCTCCCTCCTTTTTTACAGAATATGAAATGTCACCGTAGTAGGTAGGCAGGTTGCTGACAGACATGCCTCCGGGGGCATCAATCCAGTCCCGGTATAGACCGGCAGCAAGGACAAGCGTGTGGTCATACTCATTCTCATAGACAAACATCGACCTGACAGCATTGATGAAGTCACTGCCACACCACGTGTGAGGCATATCGCCAATGAAGCCCGGGTAACGCGGGTCCTTCCAGACAACCTCAGCCCAGTGATTCCATCCGTGAGGCCTCTGGTCATTGAGAAGGAAATCAATCAGCTCATGGGCCCTGTCCGGCTGGTCAAGCATAATGAAGGATCCTATAAGCCGGTTTTCATAGGGAGTGTAGTTGACCCACTCCGCACGGCCGTCCCGCCTGTTTTTGAAGAATTCATAATACTTTTCGAAGGTGTTGTAAACCTGCGGTACCGGGAGATTGCCAAGCTCATTGCACGGCGTAAGGGCTATGGTGGTGGATGTGGCATCGAAGTCCCCAAGCTCAACACACCCGGGGATGTAATCTATTCCCCTGACCTTCATTGCAAGGTCAATTGAGTTGTACAGGTTTTTCCGGAACTCATCGCGCATAAGCGCTATCCTTTCACGGTTGTCATCCTCACCAAGGATGGCCTGAATCTCCACCGCATCCTTCAGCCCCTTCATTGTAAAGAAATTATCCCAGTATGAATGCATTGGCTTCGCCGAATAGCCTTCATGACTTATCGACTCTGGTACAAGCCCGTAATAGGCCCTGATGCTGTCATTCCCATTTTTGAAATGTTCAGTCGACCTTTCAGCCACAATTGAGCCGATATAATCAACAGCCTTAAGCACATGGGGATTCATTGACCTGAGGAATGCCGTGTCACCCGTGAAATTGAAGTATTCACGTATCAGGTAGATCAGCTGGCCATGACTGTCATGCTCCGGTACAGGGTCAGGCCCCCTGAAATCGACAACGCATGGCACTTTCCCGTTCTCGTACTGGTTGGCAGCATACCATTCGATAAATTCCTTAACCTCGGTGACAATACCTGATTTGAGCAGGGCAGAAGAGGTCAGTGAACCGTCGCGGATCCAGCTTCGGTCATAGGAGCGTGACCCCGGCTGAATCCCGGCATTGTCCCTGTTGATCAGGATATATGCCAGGTTTGACCGCCATGTATTTATAAGCCTGTCCGCTGACGGAGGGAGATCAAACCTGATGTGACCGGTTCTTTTTTCCCAGTACTCTGCCGGGGCCAGGAACAGCTCCCGGGCTTCAGCAGTGGTTTGCGACAGGGTGTGATTTCCGGCATCTTGGAGTGAGGGCGTCGCAGGCGTTTCCGGTGAGGTCCCCGGATTCTTTGTTTCCGCACCGGCTTCACCTGGTCCGTGGTGATAGGGAATCAGGGCAAAAAAATCCTCTGACTGACCGGGGTCAAGGTGCATTATGTACTTTATGACGCCGCTGACCAATCCACTGGCATCTTCGGCAGCTTTTCCGGCGGGCATCTCACCAGTGCGTATCATTTCTACGACGTTTCCCTCATCAAACCCGGCAGCCCCGAAAGAATCGTATTCTCCGGTAAGCCGGATCAGCTTTCCGTCTACATCAATCAGCCCCTTCTCACGCTCATGGACCGAGACAATCTTACCCACACCTCCCACTGTATTAAGAAACTGGTAATACGGATTTACCTGGAACGGTCGAACCAGAAGGTAAAACTCGAACTCAACCGGCTTGTCCGTAATATTTTCAAAATAGTACCCGATATTGAGCAATGAGCTGCTGTTCGCGGCTCCCGCTGACGATACCCCCGTTACAAACCTTATCCCGCTGTGCTCCCATTCCACAGAAGGGAGAAAGACAAATCCGCCGTTGAGGCCCGGGAAACCCATTCCCTGGACAGGGGTGACAACGGAGTGATTTACAAGAGTTCCTCCCGTCTTTATCATCGGCTCTATGGAGAACCGTGCCTTTTCTGCCTCTACGGTTCCGTCTTCACATAGCAGCGCCTCCTTTGTATCACTGCTGACACCTGTGACGGTCCAGTATGATGCCCTCTCACTGAAGTATGCCGGGTAGTTGCCCTCCGGAGAGTTCTTTGCAGCGTAAATGATGAAGTCATTG
Source organism: Bacteroidota bacterium (assembly GCA_021816545.1). Lineage (GTDB taxonomy): Bacteria > Bacteroidota > Bacteroidia > Bacteroidales > VadinHA17 > SR-FBR-E99. The sequence goes on along the minus strand of JAKAXP010000021.1, from coordinate 10,576 downwards.
GGAGTCAGGGTGCTTTTTACTCCGGGAATCACTATTTCCCTTATTCCATAGTTCCTGCCATTGGAGGGTGAATTGAGAACCAGCCTCATGTAAGCCGCTTCGGCTTCAGGGAGCCGGATGAAACTGATATCGCTCCGGTTCAGTCCGACGGTATATGCATTCTCCCAATTTTTAGCGTCAGCGGAAAGTTGCACTTCATAGCTTTCGGCGTGACATCCTTCAAGCCACCTGATCTGAAGTCCGCCAAACTCCCGCCTGCCCCTGAAATCAAATGTGACACTCTGCTTCCCGCCCTTTTTGCTCTGCCAGAAGGTATCACTGATCCCGTCTGCAGTCAATGACGGCAAATGCTTTCTCGATGATGAAGAAGCCGAAACTGCAGGTTGTGGCCAGGTATCAGTTTCAGGTGGCAATGGTTCAAACTGCAGGTCGTCAAGCCATAACGTACCCTTTCCTCCTACAAAGGAGGCAACGGTGAACTCTATCCTGTCAATCCTCTTTAGCTCCCTGTCCTCAGTCGGGCCCCAGGCAAAACTGATATGCCTTCGCTTTATTCTTACCTTCGTCCATTCCCGAGGAAAATCAAAGTTGCGGTTATTGACCCACCAGACATTGTTGCCAGTGCTGTCAATGAATTTTATTTCAAAGTTGTTTGAGGGAGATTCGGCTTTAAGCCAGAATGTAAGCTCGTAGTTATCAGGGAGGTCTATTGCATAAAACTTCTGAATGCCCCCATAACCGGTCCCTTCGGTGAAATCATAATCAATCCTGATTGCATTCCCGGTCACCCCCTTATCCGGGGAAGTTTTCAGGGTAACACCGTCAGAGATGTTATATGACCAGCCTGTTGCTTGTTCGAAGGTCTCCAGGGTCCTCTGCTGGGCAATAGCGGTTGTAAGGCTCAATGCAATGAGCGCAATCAGGGTTGCCGTTTTTTTCGCGCGGTTATCCATGGCTGCATTTTCAGTTGGCAGTTTTTGTCAGAAATCGCGGGAAAATTACAGGTATGAGAATCCGAGTTTTTCAAGACCTTCCCGTATTACCGGATCCTTCATCACGTAATTCCAGACAAGTCCGGTCCTGAAGTTTTCTATCATAATAAGCATGGGACCCTGGTCTATGCCGATATAGTCATCATTGACCCAGTTTGCAGTAAGATTGAAGGAATCATAATACCCGTATTTTCCCCAGATCCTGGCTCCCATCCTTTCATTCATTGACCTGATTGTGGGAATGACTATTTCAGGAGCGAAAGGCAATGACGACAGGGGCCCGTAAGGAGCAATGGTTCCGTCATCGAAATAATTGTAATCCGGCCCGCTTGTTCCCCTGCCGGCGTAACCAAGGAATTCCCTGCCGTCAAAATTGTACTTGTCCCCAGGCCCGTCACTTGCCGTAATTCCCCAGCAAAGCGAGTCATATCCGACCCAGCCGTGAGGATTGTCAACGGCATACTGTCTCTGGACATAGGTGGCACGGCGTGAGTTCTCAAAATAATCAATACCCTTCTCCCTCATATATTCATCGGCCAGTCCCCTGAAATCAATGAAGCAGTGAGAGAACTGATGGCCGAAGAGCGGTGGAAAGGCCACATGCGAAAGACCCTCGTAAGGTGTCTGCCACTTGTAGCTGCTCAGCCATGAACTGTAGCTCTCTTTTGCATTTTCAAGCCCGGTGCCTGCCGCAAGGATATAGAGGAAGAGCGCTTCATTATATCCGCTCCAACCCATATTATGCAGGCCTGATTCAGGATGCCATCCCATGGAGATCTGCTTTGCATATTTTCCTGTATCTGGCATCATCATGAATTCCCAGTCAATATTTCCCAGGAGTTTTGCAGCCTGTGTGCGGATCTGTTCCTCCGTCTCATTCGGGCGGTCATAATAACTGCGCACAAAGAGTATCCCCATCATCAGAAGCCCGGTATCCACTGAGGACAGTTCGCATCTCCACTCCCGGAGGCCGGTATCCATTCGGAGAAAATGATAGAAAAATCCCTTATAACCTGTTGCGAGTGTATCAGGACCCTGGAGTGAATTAACCAGGAAGTTGACTGTATTGAGTGTTATCTGTGCCGCCTCCTCACGTGTGATCCATCCCCTTTCAGCGCCAATGGCGAACGAGGGAAGACCAAATCCCGTGGAGGCAATGCTTGCCGGTGCCCATGAGGCAGTACGGTCTTTGACAATGCCCCATCCGGGATGATGCTCCCCCATAAAGAACATAAACGTACGGTGCTGAATCGAGTCAAGCATTGCCTCATCATCAGCCGTCAGCGGAAAATCAACGCGGCCCTGCGATTTATATATCGGCGACTGTTGCCGGGCACATGAGGCAAGGAGCAGCACTGTCAGCAATATGGAGTATATCTTTATCATAGCTTCTCAGTAAGTAAATCCAAGTTTGTCAAGGCCGGCCTTCACCTCCGGGGCTGACATGAAGAGTTCCCAGAGCAGCCCGGTGCGATGATTCTCAATCATGCAGATAATCGGCCCCTGATCAATGGCCAGGTAAGAAGTTGCCCACCATCCTGCCGTTACATTGAATGCATCGTAAAACCCGTAATCACCCCAGAGCCTGTCACCAAGAATGTAATAGAAATGCTTTATAGCCTTCATCGATTGTTCAGGTGTATAAGGCAGTGACGACAATGCCGCCGTGGGAGTGATAACACCCAGGTCATTTGTGGGTGAATGCGCACTGTACCCCTGCTGATTGTCACTGGCTGTCAGTCCCCAGCAATCGGCACTGTAGCCCACGTAATTGTAGGGATTAAGCTCGCAGTGTTTCTGGTTTATAAGCGAGTGGGCAATATTCTGTTCAAGATAGTTGACATATACATCCTTCAGGTTCCTCGGATCCAGCCCCAGGAACGAATAATGAGTGAAGAACAGAGGCCCGCCATAGGCCCAGCCCATAGGAAGCGTGATACCATAGTAGGTGTTGCCGTTCATGATGGCACCGTTATTCATGTAACCGTACCTGTAGGTGTCCCTGCTGATCGTGTGGGTTGGAGAGCCTGCTCCCAGAACATAGCATATGAGCGTCTCATTGTAGCCCCGCAAAATCATGTTTATCTGGAAGCCGTATGTGGGCGACCAGTGCCAGTAAAGCGCGTTCTGGCCCTGCGTGAAGAAATCAAACTCCACCGCACGCCAGAGCACATTGATGCGGTCAATGAGCTGCTGCTCCGCAGGAACGGCAGGATCAAGGTATTGCCTGAAGGTGATCAGCCCCTGCAGAAGAAAGGAAGTCTCAACAAGGTCACCTCCGTTATCCTTCTCGCTGAACGGCACTATCCTGCCGGTTGAACCGTTGAGCCAGTGAGGCCATACACCGTGATAACGGTCACATGTTTCCAGAAAATCCAGTATCCTGTCCATATGAGCCAGTCCTTCAGCCCTGGTGATGAACCCTCTTTCCATGGCAACAACCATGGCCATAATGCCAAATCCGGAGCCTCCGGTGGTCACCACATCCCCTGATGTGTTGCGCTCTCTGGCCAGCCCGCTGGACGGGTGGGCAAAGTCATAAAAGTATTTGAATGTCTGGCGCTGAATAAGATCCAGCAAAGCTTCGTCGGTTATAAGTGGAAATTTGGGTGCAGGATCCAGGTCTGTATAAAAGCTGTTGCTGAAACCGTCAAAGGTATAGCCGTTAACACCTTTCAGGCCTGTTGATATTGTAAACGAATACTTTTTATAATAATCAAGCGGGGCCGTGGTGGTGACGGTAACCCTTTTATTGCCTTCTGAAAGGGCATATTGCACCGGCCCCTGGAAGAAGAAATATCCCTGGTAATCAGCAGCATTAAGCGCCTCGGAGAAATCAACAACAACGGATATTGCGGTCCTGAGGACATTCCTGGGACTGACAGGCGGGAAAAATGACTGACCGTTCACCGTTATTGACGTGATCACCATCCTGCCGTTCACGGTTTTAAAGCTGTATGTCACTCCCGGGAAGGTCTCCCTGTTCGCACCCCTGAGTGATGAGGTGATCTCCAGTGTATAATCGGCAAAGTGATCCAGGTTAGCCACAGGCTGTAGCACCACGCTACTGTTGTCATCAATGAATGAAACAGAGGCCGGTACCACGGTAACCCCGCCCTTCTTCAGGAAAATACTCTTCCTGGCGGAGGCGGTGTCAAGCCCGTTGCTGAACTCAACCACCACATTCTTATCCACAGGGATATCCGCCACTGCCGTCTGCAGATCAAGATAAACCGTTCCCACCCGGGCCCTGATGAGCTGGATGTTTCCCGGATCGGGTCCGGGCTCATCCCTGTCACAGGAAAATACCAGAAGTGAGAGCAGGATAAGCCCCGCAACCGCTAACCTGTTGTGCATGATTTTGTTTTTTAAGAAGAGAGGGTCCGGGCACTTGCCTGGACCCTCTTCCTTATGATTAAAAGCAAATATTACGGTTTCTCTGAATTGTACATCAGGAGAATCTCGTTTTCCTTGATGGCCTTGTGCCATATGCGGATATCATCAAGCTGACCCTTGAAGTGGTTGTTGGCAGGATTGGCATAATCTGCCCAGTCATCGCTGATCGTCCTGTTGTTCCTTCCCTGGATGAACCCGAGAGCCCACTTTTTGTCAGCAGCAAGACCTGCATACTTGAGCCCGGTAACGCCTTTCTTCGCATCACCAGTCGGCCACAGATTGAAGTCGAAGCTCTTCATCTTCACACCGTCAAAATAAAGCGTACCGACTTTTGTTGGAGCGTTATAGGTATAGACAACATGCAGCCAGTTATCCTTCAGTTTTGCCATCATTTCGGCAGCTGTCAGGCTCTTTGCATAGGTCCATCCCTGCCATCCAAGGTCAGCCAGTGCCGGGAACCACATGTCCTCTGCTGCTGTGCCGGTTGCATGCTGGTACTGGATAGCAAACTTCGAACCGTCATAACCTCCGAAAATCTCATACTGGATGCCATTCCAGCCTGCAAGACCCATGACGAAGTGACCGTTGGTCTTGCCTGTTGAGTTGGTCTTTACCCAGAATGCTATGGAGAAGCTGTTGGCATTCATCAGAAGATCACCGTTGGGGATCTCGATGAGGCTGGTGGTGCCGTTGAATGTGGCAGCCTTGCCTGCAGCAGCTTTTCTTGAAGCCGTGTATGTAATGTCAATTATGTCAGCAGCTATCGGATCCCATGCGCCAATGATGTCATTTGCATTGTCCTCGAAGGTGAAGTGTGCAACGGCACCTGACGGGGCGAAGAAACCCTCGGTGGTGAAGGTCCTCTGCAGCGGGGTTATGGCAAGGGCATCAACCGACTTGAGACCTGCACCAAAACTTAGCTGGTAGAGTGTACCTGTACCGAGATTGGCCTGCGGCACAATTGTAATGTTCTTGCCTGATGCTGTGATTGTCAGGGCAATGGGAGCATCATCATAATCCTGGATCATGGTGATGTTGGTTGCATTTGCCGTGGCAGGATCAACCTCAACATTGAACGTGGCAACGATTGTAGGATTCACCGGTACATTGCTTGGCGATGTTGCACCGTTAAGGTCAATGGTGCCGGCTGTGAGCGAAGCCAGAGCAAGCGGCTCCGGATCCTTCTTGCAGCTGGTGAGCATCAGTGAGAATGCTGCAGCAAACAGAAACAGACTTGTTAACAGATGTTTTGTTTTCATAAACTTTAAGATTTAAGATTCAACATTCATTTTTAATATCAGAGTTATTTACCAGTTTGAATTTTGCTGTAATGATCCCTGTGAAATGTCAATTTCATTCTGCGGGATGGGGAAGAGCTCATGCTTGCCTGAGACGAATCCGAGCGGACCAAGCACTGTTGCTGCCCTGCCTGTCCGGACCAGGTCCCAGTACCTGTGACCCTCAAGAGCCAGTTCATGTCGCCGCTCATCAAGGATTATCTGTCTCAGGGCATTCTTTTCTGTCACGGTGATGTCGGGAAGAATTGCATCATTACCCTGTCTTGCCCTCCGCCTAACCTCATTGAGGTATTGAAGTGCCTCACCGGGCTTGTTGTTTTCGTTGAGTGCCTCGGCAGCCATCAGGAGTACATCGGCATAACGTATAAGCCTGCGGTTGTGACCCCACTGGGTGATAGTGTTCGTTCCCGGGTACCATACCTTCTGGTTGTAACACTCAACCTCAGTCACAACACCATCAACAAGAACCTCATCAGGAGTGGTTCCGTCACCAAGGATGAGGATTCCGTCAAGGGTTTCCCCGAGATCAATGATTGTTGCATCAAGACGCGGATCACCCGGTTCAAATGAGTTGCGCAGGTTGAGAGAAGGCCTGTTGAAACCCCAGCCCCTGTTAGGCGAACCTCTTACCCCCTGGGTATTGGCATACTGATTACCGCCGGCTCCCTCAACCTCCATTGCACCTATCTCAAAGACCGACTCCACACCATGTTCACCGTTCTTTCCGTTGGCATCCGCAAATACCGGTTCCAGGTCATATTCGTCTGAAATAATCACCTCAAGTGCATAATCCTCTGCGTTTACAAAATCACCCCTGAAGAGATAAACCCTTGCCAGAAGGGCCTTTGCTGCTCCCCTGGTGGCACGCCCGGAATCACCTGCCCCGTAAAGGCTCTTTTCCGGCAGATGCTGGGCAGCAAACTCAAGGTCTGAAATAATCAGGTCATATATCTCATCCGCCGTTGAACGCGGGATTTTGGTTTCAGGTGTCGTTGTGGTGACCTTTGGTACTCCTCCGAACGCCCTTACCAGGTCAAAATAATAAAGCCCCCTGAGAAAACTGGCCTCAGCAATGTACCTGTCACGCAACTCCACATTCATGTTTATGGAAGGAACCTTTTCAATCACCACATTGGCTCTCTTGATCCCCTCATAGAGGGCACTCCACCAGCGGTCGAGGCCGTCCTGGGTGGTTGTATGCGAAAATGTCTCATACGGTCCTACCGTTGGCAACTGGTCATTCGGGTTGCTGCCCTTGTGTGCATCATCAGACATGATATCCAGGATGGGATAGCCTCCTGAATGATATGCCCAGTTTCGGACTGAAACATATACTGCATTGGTGGCCAGCAACGCATCTGATGCCGTTACCGGGAACGCCTCCTGGGTCAGCTCACCCTGCGGATCCTTCTGCAGGAAATCTTCACATCCGGTGGCAATGAACAGGGATGCGACAAGAAGGAATGATACTATTATCTTGGTTTTCATCTTTCTTAGAATTGCAGGTTAACACCAATTGAATAGGTGGAAGTTATAGGGTAGGCCCCGTAATCTATACCGTTTGAAAGCACATCATAGCTTCCGATCTCGGGCGTGTATCCCGTGTATCTGGTGAGAGTGTAAAGGTTGGTACCTTTAATGTATATCCTGAACTGCTGTATGTAAGCCTTCTTTGAAAGGGATGCGGGCAGCGTATAGCCCAGGGTGGCACTCCTCAGCCTGAGGAAAGAACCGTCGATGATGAATCTGTCAGACGGCGTGAAGTTGTAACCACCGAATGACGGTCTGGGCTCCTTGTTGCTTGTACCCGGCCCGGTCCACCGGTCAAAGACATGCTGCTCAAAGTTGTATGGATCAGGACGAACCACCTCCTTGCCGTTGAAGATCTTGTTTCCGGTCTGCCCCTGGAAGTCAATGCCGAAATCAAGACCCTTGTACTCAATCATACCGTTGAACCCGAAGATGAACTTCGGTATCGGTGAGCCTATGAATGTACGGTCACGGCCGTCAAGGACCTCGTCACCGTTGACATCAACGAACCTCAGGTCTCCCACTTCTGCCTGTGATGAGTGGGGATAAGCCGCCAGCTCATCTGCATTCTGGAAGATGCCGTCAGTCTTGTATCCGTAGAAAGCACCTATCGGAAGCCCTACCCTGCTGAGGGTCACAGGCCTGCCGTCACCAAGGTATCCGCCGATAAGGGTGGAGTCAACACCGCTGTTGCCCCCTATCTCAAGTACTTCGTTATGAATTGTTGAACCAAGGAATCCTGCCGAATAGGTGACTTCACCTACCTTTTCCCTCCAGTTCAGGCTGAACTCAAAACCCCTGTTCAGTACCGAAGCGGCGTTGTACCTCACCTTCTGACCCTGTCCGTTGCCAAGATGACCGGGTGTTGAGAGTTCAACAAGGATGTCATTCGTGACCCTGTTGTAAAAGTCAAACTCACCGGTAAGCCTGTTGGCGAGAAGACCTACCTCAGCACCAATATCGGTCTGCGTGGTGCTCTCCCACTTAAGGTCAGGATTTCCGCTCTTTCCGTATGTGGCTGCCGGAACAGGAGAATCAGGATTACCAAGAACAGCTATTATGGAAGACTGTACCCTCGCATAACGGTCATAATAGTTTATCTTTTCATTGCCTATGATGCCCCAGCTTGCCCTCAGCTTCAGCTTTGATATCCAGTCAATCTGCTTCATAAACGACTCATTCCCGACATTCCATCCGATTGCTACGGACGGGAAATTTGAGAAACGGTTCTCCTTTGTGAACTTCGACGAGCCGTCACGGCGGAAAGTGACAGTGGCAATGTACTTGTTGTTGAAAGTATAGTTCGCACGGAAAAGGTAAGACATCATTGAATAGTACAGGCCGGCATCAACTCCGTTGGAAATGGACTGGATGGTATTGACATTGTTTGCCGGGTCATATATATATGACGGACTGATATACCAGAAATCAGACCCGTCACGCAATACATTCTCTCCAGGGATGCTGGTGAATTCTGATGATGACTCCTGCATCGTGAATCCTGCCACCATATCCAGTGTGTGGATGTCTGCAAATGTATTCCTGTAGCTTAATGTATTTTCCCATAGCCAGTTAAGATTGTCAGAACTCCCTTTGTAAATATCACTCAGGACATTCTGCTGCTGTGAGGCGGTACCGTCAGGATTATAGACAGTATATGCAGGTGTAAAGCTCATCGACTTGTTGTAGGAGGCATCAACACCCAGGCTCGACTTCACTGTGAAGGCCTTCAGGAAAGTGGCTTCGGCAAATATGTTACCGACACCCCTGACCCCCTTCCTGAAATCATTGGAATATTCAAGGGAGGCAAGCGGGTTGCCGACGTTGTAGACAACTGCGTAATCACCGTTGTCATAGTAAGGCTTCAGCACAGGCTGGGCACGGTATACGGCATAGGTGACATTTGGTGCGTTCTGCTGGCTGTATGGCGCTATTGTCAGGTTGTTGCCCAGCTTCAGGAACGGCGTAAGGTTATATGTGTTGTTAAGCTTCAGAGTGAAGCGGCTGTAATTCGATTTGTCGATGATACCATCCTGGATAAAAGCTCCTATGCCTACATAGTACTGGGTCAGCTTTGTGGCTCCCGTAACGGAAAGCTGATGATTCTGTATAGGAGCCGTTGAGAACACGAGATCCTGCCAGTCAGTATTTGGGACAAGGTCCACGTTGTTGTATGACCCTGCTATTATCTCATTTGATATTATTGCGAACTCCCTCCCGTTCAGAAGGTCAATTTTCTTTGCCAGGTGCTGTATACCGAATTCGGAACTGATATTGAAGCTCGCCTTCTCCTGCCCGATTGTGCCTGTTTTTGTTGTAATTATGATAACACCGTTGGCTCCCCTGGATCCGTATATTGCCGTGGCCGAAGCATCCTTGAGTACCTCCATGGAGGCGATGTCAGATGAATTCAGGAACGAAATATCGTCAAGAATCACCCCGTCTACGACGAAAATCGGTGAAGAGTTATTGAATGTCCCTACCCCGCGTACCCTTACTGCTGCACCGGCACCGGGGGCTCCGCTGGTACTTATCACCTGTACTCCTGTCACTTTTCCCTGCAAACCCTGCTCTGCATTGAGCGATGTTACCTTCAGCAGGTCATCAGTCTTCACCGAGCTAACCGAGCCGGTGAGATCACTCTTGCGGACGGTTCCGTAGCCAATCACAACTACCTCTTCCATAACGGTAGTCTCAGTGGCCAGTACAACATTTATCTGAGTTCGGGATCCTACAGGGATCTGCTGCGTAACCATCCCAACCATTGAAAACACAAGGGTGTCAGATGGCTGCGCCATGATGCTGTATGACCCGTCTGCCCCGGACATCGTTCCCCGGAAGGTGTTCTTGACCAGGACAGATACACCCGGAAGCGGTATATTCTGATCGTCAGCCACCGTCCCTATTACCGTCACCTGGGCAGACAGCATACCCACGGTAAAGTGGAACAAAAACAGAATAGAGAGAATTTCTTTCATTGCGGTCAGATTTTTAACCAAGTTATGAAGTGTCAACCACCTATTAAACAAATAACTCCGCAGTTTGATTTTCTCAATGACATAATGATCAATTGAAGGCACCTATACAATACCTCAACAACTAAATGCAAGTATTTGGATTTTAGTTGTTTAATGAATGCATTTTCACGAAATCACAAACCGGCAGATTTATCCGGTTGACTGATCCGTGGCCGTGGATTTACGGGAATGAAACGGGAGGGGTAGCGGCCCCTCCCGGTTTAAATTTTAATTCTAAAAGGTTTGTTCAGTATCCCAGAGTAAACTCCTTTTCAGTGGCAGGAATGCCATCCCTCATCCAGACCGGCATGGGTTCGCCTTTCAGATAATGGTGGAAGAACTG